>NZ_JBEXGU010000268.1:0-8280 GCF_040607515.1 Streptosporangium sp. NPDC005286
CTCGGCCACGCGACGGCCGAGGTCTCCGGCAGTGAATCCGATCTGGTGTAGGGCTTCGTCGGCGCGGGACTCGATGTCCCAGTCATCGCCGATCGTGTCGAAGTGGCGTTCGTCGACGTCGCCGGACTCGATGGCCCTCATCGCGGCGATGATCCCATCGATCCCAAGGAGCTCGGCGATCGTCGCCTCTTGCCGGAGCGTGAGCGTCTGAGGCAGGTAGCCGACCTCGCCGATGGTGTCGATCTGGCCGACGGTCGGCTGCAGGATGCCTGCGATCAGCCGCAGCAGCGTCGACTTCCCGGCACCGTTGCGCCCGATCAAGCCGGTGCGGCCGGCGCTGAAGGTGCCGTTGACGCCCGAGAGTGCAACGGTGCCGTCTGGCCATTCGAAGGTCAGATCGCGGAATGTGATGGCGGACTTCGTGGACATGGGTGGTGTTCCTCTTCTTTCTTCCCGTCAGCTGCGGAGGGGCGTGACGGGGATCAGTTCGGTGTTGACGGGAGCGGCGATCGTGGGGTCCGCCGCGAGGTATTTGGCGTGGAGCTGACCACAAGCGGCATCAATGCCGGTGCCGAACTGCCGTCGCCTCGTCGCGTGCACGCCGCGCACGGTTAGCCCGTGCACGAACTCGTCTATTCGGATGGAGGACGGGGCTCGGTAGTCCGGTGACGCTCCTGCCGCCTCGTTGTAGCGGATGACGCTGACGTGGAACGGCTCGGGCCGAGACCGCGCACGGACCAGTTCGGCGAGATGGTCGTCGCTGTCGTTGACGCCGGCGATGAGCAGATAGGCGAGGTAGACCTTTCGGCGGCTCCTGGCGGCGTGCCGGTCGAGGATGTCGAGGCTCTGCGCGAGCGGGAAGCGTTCCTCGAGCGGGATGATGCGGGCACGCTCCTGCGCGAACGGTGAGTGCACGGACAGGGTGATTGTCACCTGTGGGTGCTCGTCGACCAGGCGGGTGAGGTTCGGCGCGAACCCCACGGTGGACACGGTCACCCGTCGTGCGGACATCCCCGCGTAGCCCGCGTCAGTCAGCAGGGTGAGCGCGTCGAACACGTGAGGGTTGGCGAGCGCCTCTCCCATCCCCATGAACGCGACACTCGCGGGTCGGGGCAGCCCTTCGCGGGTCCAGTGCGGGTGCATCACCTGGGCGACGATCTCGTCGGCAGTGAGGTTGCGGACCAGGCCCACCGCGCCGGTGGCGCAGAAGGTGCAGCCCAGGCCGCACCCAGCCTGCGACGAGATGCACATGGAGTCCCATCCGGCTCGATAGTGAGACACGACGGTCTCGATGCGGGCGCCGCTTTCGGACGCGAATAGCACCTTCTCAACCTGTTCGTCTCGTTGGACTTCCAGCGGGGTCAGGGGGTGCAGCCGTGGACCGAATCGTTCCGCGAGATCGGCACGCAGGCCGGCCGGCAGCGCATGAACGTCGGCGAAGGTCTCGGCCGTCGAGCTCTGCCACGCCGCGATGAGCTGACCAAAGCGGAACGCAGGCGCACCAGTCTGTGCGAGACGGTCGCGAATGCGCATCCAGCGGCTTCTCGTGGTCAGGACAGTGCTCACGTGTCACCGTTCGTCGGAGGCAAGACCTCACGACCCCGGTAGACGCCGCAGTGCCGGCATGCGCGGTGCGGCGGGGTGGGCTTGCCGCAGGCGGGATTCGTGCAGGTGGTGAGCGCCGGGGCGCTCGTCTTCCAGTGAGCGCGACGGTGACGGGTGCGGGAACGCGACGTGCGGTGCTGCATGGCCATGGCCTTTCGTGGGTGGTTTCGAATGCCAACGGAACTGGCGGGACAACCGACCACGGGCCGTGAGTCACTGCGGCGAGAGATTCGATCAGGGCTGCCGGGGCACCATCTGCGTGCGGCGCTATGCCGCTGCCCGAGTGCTGGGCGATGGATGAATGGGCACGGGGAGGATCGAAGTCGCGCGCGTTCGCAGGCGCAAACCGGGGACCGAGGTCGGTGCGGTGCGAACGTGCCGGCAAGTTTCACGCAGAGGTGTCAACGCCTCGGACGGGCGGACTCACACTGCTGCGCGAGGAGAACGGTCATTCACCAGCGTGGGCATCGCCCACACGGGTGCAAGCCACCGGCAGTTCGGTGGCTAGATTCTGTCGACCTCAATCTCCATGGCACCCATCGTAACAAAGACCTCCTATGAGTTCGAATCCGAATGGGACCGGGCCCGGTACCGCGGCCCGTTTCTGCCGTATTCCGGAACCAGCGCGTATCGCATCAGATGCGAATTGGCGACACCTGCAGTCCCAGGACTCGCGCTCGCCGTTTTAGCTGCTGCGTGCGGGTGCCTGACCCTCTTTACTCCATCGACCTGAGCGTCGCCTGGGACATGTGTGGCGTCAGGGATCCATGCGCTGAGCTGGGACGCTAGACAGGCGTTCGCGTTGGATGCGAATATCTCGCATCCAACGCGAACGACGGAGAGTGACGGTGGCGAGCCCAGACAACCGCCTCCCAGGTGCTGCCCGGCTCCAGTTGGCCGAAGGCGTGGCGTTGCTGCACCCGCAGGAGCAGGTGTTCGAGGCGATGGTGGACGGCTGGCGCAATCAGCAGCTGGCCAGGAACCGGGGCACGACGAGCATCCGAACGAAAAGTCCCGTTAGCAGAGCAGCGTTGAGCGGCTTGCCGTGACTTTCCGTTCAAATGCGTCTCGCCGAAGGGTTTTCGCAGGTCATGACAGATGCAGTGGGGTGGCCTGAACGGCTGTGACACGGGCGGCGTACACGCGGTGCGCCTTGCGCTCAGTCGGGCCGGCCTCGGCAAGGGCGGCGCTCTGCTCCAGCGCGGCGCGATGGAGTGCGAGCGGGGCCGTGATGCGGACCGAGTAGCCGTGGCCGCGGCGGATGGTCTGCCCGGAGGCGAGGGCCTGGCGGACGGTTTCATCACCAGTGGTACGCAGGTGATCGGCGAGCAGTCCCGGCAGATCGAGGGTCGCGTCCGGGTCCGATGCGGGCACGCGATGCTGCTCACCGGTGTTGGTCGGCGGCGCGTCGAGCTGGTCGGGCAGGTTGCGGGCGCCGGCGGCGTCCAGGACGCGGCGGATGGTCTTGGGGGCGACTTGGTGCTTCCGGGCCAGGGCCTTGATGGCGGCGCCCTGCCGGTACTCCTCGACGATGGTGGTGGCCTTGTCGTGGTCGATGGCGGCGGGGCGGCCGAGGGTCTTGCCGGTGGCCTTGGCGGCGGCGACGCCTTCGCGGGTGTTCTCGCTGATCATGTCGCGCTGAAACTCCAGCACGGCTGCCAGGACGGAGACCATCATTTTGGTGCCGGGGTCGTCGCTGGCCAGGTCGATCCCGGACAACAGTCCGGATTCGACGCGCAGGTGGAGGCCGCGGCGGATGAGCACTGGGCGCAGGGCGAGGATGTCGGCGACGGAGCGGAACAGGCGGGCGGGGTCGGCGATGCGGATGGTGTCGCCGATGGCGGCCTCGTGCAGCAGTGTGGTGAAGCCCGCGCGGTCGAGGGAGAGTTGCCGGCTGGAGGTGGCGGGGTCTTCGTAGACGGGGGCGCCTGCGGCCAGCAGGGCGGTGAGGGCGTGCCGCTGGCGGGCGTCGGTCTGCTTGTCGGTGGAGTGCCGCAGATAGACCAGGTCAGCCACGCCCGGCATCCGCGGAGTGGTTGCTGGTGAAGGTGATCTCCGTGCCGTTGTAGTTGGCCTGCTTGACCAGGGCCATCGTGTTCCCTTCCCGAAGGCGGCCTTGTGGTAGCCGGTGGGTGTCTGCGACCACTATAAAGGGGGGCGAAAAGGGGAGGCGGAAGCCTGTATCGGATTCCATTGGATTGACCGGCCGTTTCCGCAGGTGGCGGACGGCGACTTGATTGGATCCCCCTATGGGGGCGCAATCGACCAATTACGCCCCACGGGTATCCGGTTACCGATTCGGCACGCGCAGGAGGTGCGGAGGAGAAGGGGGACCTGTCGGGCCTGGGCTTCCGCGATGCGGCGGACACCGACGCGTCGTAGAAAACGGCTCGATCGGTAAGTGGGGGGCAGACCAAGTAAGCCGGAAAGGGCTAATAGGGCTGGTCAGCGCCCTGGTTGGTGACGGGCTCCCAACTTTCGGCCGAGGACGTCAGGTCCCAGAAGCGATCGGCCCGCACTGCTGTATGGCTTGCCGTAGGTAACGGCTGGGTGGCCTTGACCGGCCCCGGCCTGACAGAGGACGTCGATGAGTCGGCGCTGACGGCGAACGCCCTGTGGGAGGCGGTCACCGGCAAGCCGGGCACCCAGGACTGGCACGACAGCGTCAACCTCGCCCACACCGCGATCGGCCGGTCGGTGGGTAGCGGGAAGGCAGCTTCCCAGAACCTGTCGCCGGGACCTAGGTGATATTGCCTCTGACCTGGGAAAACGCCAGGGCGCGATAAGGGAAGTTATCGTGCGTTACGGCCCTCTGACCTGGGGAAACGTCCCGCTGACTTCCGATAAGTGAGGTTAACGGAAGTCAGATGCCTATCTGTCCGTTTCTGCGGTGCTGTGACCTGCGGGAACACCGCCTCGCCCCCGGCCCGAGTGTGGCCGACGCTTGCCGCCGGTCAAGTCCGCTCCCTCGCCGGGGCTCAGTCGGCGGACCGGACAGTCGGCCTCGCACCGGCCGGACAGGCCGTCCGGGGGCGAGCCGGAGGCCGGGTGAGGAATGCCGGCGGGTTCCCTCGCGCGGACCCTCACCGGCGCTGAACCCGCCGCGTTCCGCGGAGCAAGTTAGTAGATAAACCGGAGTTACCGATCCGAGGGCGGATCGGGCCCTGCGTTGTCGGCGTCGGCGGGGAGGTACAGACCGTAGGCCCGCCGCCCCAAGGACGATGGGGGTTTTCGAGAGTCTCGCGAGGGGTCCTACGCGCGTGCGCGCGCGAGCGTCGACCGCCTCGTCTGCCTACCCTCGCGCTTGGGCGGCCTGAACCAGCTCGGGCCAGTGCTGATCCCACCAGTGCGGCGGCATCGGCGGGGGGCTGCTCCAGGAGCGGTAGAAGATGCGGGGCAGCTCCTCGGAGTAGTCGCTGTCTGCCCAGTGGGCGCTGTGGGGCTGCCAGGCGATGGCGCGCAGCGCCTCGTGCAGGTCCCCCACATCCCCCAGGCCGTCGGCCGGATCGTCGCCGCCGCTCCAGGTGATCAGCGTGTGGACCATCTGCGGGTAGATCAGCGGGTGGGTCACGTGGTGGTCGGCCGCGCACCGCGCCCACGCCTGCTCCCCGACCGTCCAGGGCAGGCGCTGCAGGTGCAGGCGCCAGGTGCGCGCGGCGCCGCACTGTGGGCATCGGAGGCGATGGCCGCGCCAGGTGATCGCGTCGACGTCGACGGTGTACAGCAGGTGCTCAGGGGCCAGCGTCCCGGGGTCCATGAGGCCATCCAACCCGACGGCTCCCCCGGCGGCCAGCGGGATCGGCCCGGCCCAGGGGAGTTTCGGGAGTTTCGGGAGGCATCTACGCGCGGGCGCGCGAGACCTGCGCGAGGGTTCGAGGTCCTCACCGTAGGCGCCGCAGCCGATCGGCCTCTGGGGAGGATCGGGCCGGATTTTGGCGGTAGGGCTGAAGCGGTGATGATCTACCGGGTCAGCGGGTCGGCCACAACCTCACCTTGTTGTCGAAGCTGGCGGTGGCGGTGGCGAGGGTTTCGCCGTCGGGGCTGAAGGCCACCGACCGGACATAGTCGGTGAGGTCGATGAGGGTGGCGATGATTTCGCGGCCGGTCACGTCCCACAGTTCCACCGTCCCCTGGCTGCTGCTGATGGCGAGGAGTTCGCCGTCCGGGCTGAAGGCCACCGAGCTGTTGCCGGTGAGGGTGGTGACGGTTTCGCGGCCGGCCACGTCCCACAACCGCACCGTGTTGTCGTTGTCGCCGGTGGCGAGGAGTTTGCCGTCCGGGCTGAAGGCCACCGACCAGACCTTGTCGGTGTGGCCGGTGAGGGTGGCGACGGTTTCGCGGCCGGCCACGTCCCACAACCGCACTGTCCCGTCGCTGCTGGCGGTGGCGAGGAGTTCGTCGTCCGGGCTGAAGGCCACCGAGGTGACAGCGCGGGTGTGGCCGGTGAGGGCGGTGATGATTTCGCGGCTGGCCACGTCCCATAGCCGCACCGTCCTGTCGAAGGTGCCGGTGGCGAGGGTTTTGCCGTCCGGGCTGAAGGCCACCGACCAGACACGCTCGGTGTAGTTGTCGGGGTCGATGAGGGTAGCGATGATTTCGCGGCCGGCCATGTCCCACAACCGCACCGTGCCGTCGAAGCCGCCGGTGGCGAGGAGTTCGCCGTCCGGGCTGAAGGCGATCGACTCGGTATAGCCGTCGTTATCGGTGAGGGTGGTGATGATTTCGCGGCCGGCCACGTCCCACAATTCCACTATCCCCTCGCTGCCGGCGGCGGCGAGGGTTTC
Source organism: Streptosporangium sp. NPDC005286 (assembly GCF_040607515.1). NCBI lineage: Bacteria > Bacillati > Actinomycetota > Actinomycetes > Streptosporangiales > Streptosporangiaceae > Streptosporangium > Streptosporangium sp. NPDC005286. The sequence goes on from NZ_JBEXGU010000268.1 coordinate 6,390, forward strand.
GCCGTCCGGGCTGAAGGCCACCAAGCAGACATCACTGATGTGGCCGGTGAGGGTGGCACTCGGGGGGAGGCTGGGAGGACGGGTGAGGGCGACCGTGGTCGGTACGCCGACCGCTGCCAGGGCGCCGAGCCCGCCCAGGAGCAGGGTGCGGCGAGATAGTGATCGGCGCTGCCGCGGAGGAGTCGTAGTCACCCCTGTAGGTGTAGAAGATCACGCTTGAAATCGACTTGAAGGCGTCTGCGTCACCTTCTGCCCGCCCGGGCCGAGCAGCCCGCCGGCGGCGAACGGCTGCGGAGCGCGGCCGCGTCGGGCGAGCCCGGCATTACTGCCGGGACTCCGATGGGCCTTCGGGGGGATCGGACCGGATTTTGGCGGTAGGGCTGAAGCGGTGATGATCTGCTGGGTCAGCGGGTCGGCCACAACTTCACGCTATTGTCGCCGCTGCCGGTGGCGAGGGTTTCACCGTCGGGGCTGAAGGCCACCGAGTAGACGTCGCCGGTGTGGCGGGTGAGGGTGGCGATGGTTTTGCGGCCGGCCACGTCCCACAACCGCACCGTGTGGTCGTGGCTGCCGGTGGCGAGGAGTTTGCCATCCGGGCTGAAGGCCACCGACTCGACCCAGCCGGTGTGGCCGGTGAGGGTGGCAACGGTTTTGCGGCCGGTCACGTCCCACAACCGCACCGTGTTGTCGTCGACGCCGCCGGTGGCGAGGAGTTTGCCGTCCGGACTGAAGGCCGCCGAGGAGGCCCCGTTGATGTGGTTGGTGAAGGTGGCAATGGTGGTGCGGTCGGCCACGTCCCACAACCGCACCGTGTTGTCGTTGCTGCCGGTGGCGAGGAGTTTGCCATCCGGGCTGAAGGCCACCGAGTCGACACCGTCGATGTGGCCGGTGAGGGTGGCGATGGTTTTGCGGTCGGCCACGTCCCACAACCGCACCGGGTTGTCGTGGCTGCCGGTGGCGAGGAGTTTGCCGTCCGGACTGAAGGCCACCGAGGAGACCCTGTCGGTGTGGTCGAGGGTGGCGATGGTTTTACGGTCGGCCACATCCCACAACCGCACCGTGTTGTCGTTGCTGCCGGTGGCGAGGAGTTTGCCATCCGGGCTGAAGGCCACCGAGTCGACACTGTCGGTGTGGTCGGTGAGGGTGGCGGCGATTTTGCGGCCGGCCACGTCCCACAACCGCACCGGGTTGTCGTAGCCGCTGGTGGCGAGGGTCGTGCCGTCCGGGCTGAAGGCCACCGACCAGACGCCGTCGGTGTGGCCGGTGAGGGTGGCGCTCAGTGGGAGGCTGGGAGGGCGGGTGAGGGCGATCGTGGTCGGTACGCCGATGGCGGCCAGGGCGCCGAGCCCGCCCAGGAGCAGGGTGCGGCGAGATGGTGAGCGGCGCTGTTGCGGCGGGGTCGTGGTCACCCCCCTAGCTGTAGGAGATCACGGTTGGGATTGGCTTGCAGGTGCCTGCATCCCCTTCTGCCGACCGGCCCGCGGCCCGCTGCATGACCATGCAGCGGGCCTGCATATTCACCCCGGAAATCGGGTTAAATCGGGCACTCCATCAGCCGCCCGACGGGGGACGTCGAGTGTTCGGATGTTTGTGCAGGTCAGGGCGTCGGGCGCCGATTTCGATACCGGACAGAATCAAGATTCTGTCCGGCCTGCGGCCCGCCGTGGCCTGTTTCCGCCGTATTCCGGGACCGCCGCATATTGCATCAGATGCGAATTGGCGACACCTCGCGCCCGACGGCTCGAACTCGACGAAGGAACTGCTGTGCGCGCCGTTTCGGCCGACTGCACTCTACCCATCTGAACACGGCTTGAGGTAGGTGAGGTGGTAGGGATTCGTGCGCTGACCTGGGGCGCTAGACAGCTGTTCGCGTTGGATGCGAATATTTCGC
>NZ_JBEXGU010000269.1:0-8280 GCF_040607515.1 Streptosporangium sp. NPDC005286
GTGACCCCGTGGGGCCACCGTGCCCGGCCGTCGGGCCGTACAAGATCGTGATCGCCGATTCCGGGCTGCCCACACTCGACGAGCTCACCGGCCGGATCCGGGCCGCGCACGCCGCCGGGCGCGCGGTCGCCGTGCACTGCGTCACCCGCGAGGCGCTGGTCCTGCTGCTGGTCGCGCTGGACGACGCCGGTTCCCTGCCCGGTGACCGGGTCGAGCACGCCGCGCTCGTACCGGCCGAACTCGCCCCGGAGATGGCCCGCCTCGGCCTGCGCGTCGTCACCCAACCCGGCTTCCTCGCGCACCGGGGCGACGACTTCCTGCGGGACCTCCCCACCCAGGACCACCAGGACCTGTACCGCTGTGCCACCTTCTTCCGGGCGGGCGTACCCGTCGCGCTGTCCAGCGACGCCCCCTACGGCCCGCTCGACCCCTGGGCCGTCATCGGCGCGGCGATCCGGCGGCACACCCCGGCCGGGCGGGTCGCCGGTCCAGGTGAGCGGCTCACCTTCTCCCAGGCCCTCGGCGCCTACCTCGCCCCGCCCGGCGATCCGGGCGGTCCGGCCCGGCGCGTCCGTCGCGGCACACCCGCGGACCTCGTCGTCCTGCGCACTCGCCTCGCCGACGCGCCCGCCGACCCGGAGCCCGTCCGGGCGGTGCTGGTGGGAGGCCACCTCGTCTGGGACAGGCTCGGCGCGGGGGCCGCCGGCGGGTAGACGCCGTACGCCGCCGCCCGACTCCTCACGGACGGCCGACCCGCGCGCGCGTCGAGGTCAGCCCTTCAGGCCGGTGTGGGCCAGGCCCTCGATGAACTGCCGCTGCGCGAGGACGAACACCACCAGCACCGGTAGCGCGGTCATCGAGGCGGCGGCGAGCTGGACGTTCCACATCGGCCCGCCGTAGGCGTCGACGAACTGGGTCAGTGCCTGCGGCAGGGTGAACCTCTCCGGCGAGGAGAGGTACACGATGGGTTCGAGATAGAGGTTCCAGCTGTGCAGGAAGGTGAAGATCGCGACAGCGCCGAGCGCGGGACGGGCCAGCGGCAGCGCGACCCGGTAGAAGGTGCCGAACCTGCCGAGCCCGTCGACACGGGCGGCCTCCTCCAACTCGCCGGGGAGGCTGATGAAGAACTGCCTCATGATGAAGGTGGCCAGCACGCTGGGCGCGCCGAGGATCGGCACCAGGATCAGCGGCCAGTGGGTGTCGGTGAGCCCCAGCTCGTGGAACATCTGGAACAGCGGGACGATCGTGACCTCGCTCGGGATGAGCAGTCCGAGCAGCACGACGACGAAGAGGACGTTCTGGCCGGGGAAGCGGATGCGCGCGAAGGCGTACCCGGCCATCGCCGCCACCGCCATCGTCCCCGCCGTGACGACCAGGGCGATGTAGAGGCTGTTGAAATACTGGCCCGCGAAGGGCTGCAGCCGGAAGACCTGCCCGTAGGCCGAGACGTCCCAGTCCGCGGGAAGCAGCCTCGGCGGGAAGGCGAAGATCTCACTGACCGGTTTGAACGACGAGGTGACCATCCACCAGGTCGGGAAGACGAACGGCACGCACAGCAGGCACAGCAGGCCGTACAGGAGCGTCTTCAGCCGCGTCGGCATCTCATGTCTCATTGATGACCCACTTCCTGCGCATCCGCCACTGCACGACGGTGAGCAGTGCCACGATCGCGAACAGCAGGACCGACAGCGTCGCGCCGTATCCGAAGTGATGGAACTGGAAGGCCTGCTGGTACAGGTAGTAGATGAGGACCGTCGTCGACATGCCGGGGCCGCCCTGGGTGAGCACCGCGATCTGCGCGAACACCTGCAGCGACCCCACCACGGTGATGATCGAGGTGAGCAGGATGGTCGGGCTGATCAGGGGGACGGTGATCCGCCTGAAGCGGGTCCACGCCCCGGCGCCGTCCAGCGCGGCGGCCTCGTAGAGCTGGGCCGGCACGCCCTGAAGGGCGGCCAGGAAGAGCACCATGTTGAGTCCGACGTTCTTGAGGACCTGAACGACGATCACCGCCAGCATCGCCGTGCCCTCGCCGCGCAGCCAGTTCGGACCGTCGACTCCGGCGGCGCCGAGCAGGCCGTTGACACCGCCGTCGTCCTGCAGCAGGAACTGCCACACGATCGTCCAGGCGACCAGCGAGACCACCACGGGCGAGAAGAAGACCGTACGGAAGAACGTGGTCCCGCGCAGCCGCTGGTTGAGCAGGATCGCCAGGAGCAGGGCCAGGGCGAGATTGAAGACGACCAGGCCGACCGAGAACACCGCGGTGCCGGCCAGCACCTCGCGCAGGTTGGCATCGGCGAGCAGCCGGTCGTAGTTCTCCGCGCCGACGAACTCGAAGGTGCCGGCCAGCACGTTCCACTCGTGCAGGCTGTACCAGAGCACGAGCCCGAGCGGCAGGAGCACGAACAGCACGCTGCCCAGGAGTTGCGGGGTGATGAGCAGGTATCCGACCAGGTTGTCGCGGCGGCGCACGGTCCAGAAGGACCGGCCGCGCCCCGTGCCCCCGGTACGCCCGGTGGCGTTCCCGCCGGTGACCGGCCGGACGTCGGCCCGGCCGGTCACCGCGAACCTCGGGTGTGAGACTGCCACGTCACGCACCCAGCATCGGCTGGATCTTGGCGCACACCCCGCCCAGCACCGCCTTGACGTCGGCGCCGGGCTGCCAGAGCGGGTCGAGCGCGGCCCGCACGGCCTGCGAGAGCTCCGCCTGGCCGGTGTGGCTGGGCTTGACCACGCCCTTCTCGATGCCGCCGATCACGACCTGCTGGAGTTGCTCGGGCTTGAGCAGCGGGTTGCTCTTGGCCAGGGTGTCCGCGGTGAGCTGGGAGGCCCGGGGCGGCGGGAAGTAGGCGGCGAGCCTGGCGGAGTTGGCGGGGTTGGTGAAGAAGGCCAGGAAGTCGACGGCCGCCGCGGCGTTCGCGGACTTCTTGAAGACGCCCAGGCCCGCCTGGCCGATCACCGAGTACTCACCCTTGGGACCCGCGGGCAGCGGGACGAGGTCCCAGCCGAACTTCGCGTCCTGCAGGAGCGAGGCGCGGGAGATCTGGGTGATGGTCATCGCCGCGTCGCCCGCGAAGAAGTCCACCGTGGTGCCGGGACCGGGGAACGCCTTGTCCGTGAAGACCGCCCTGTGCAGGAACGTCATCGCCTCGACCATCTCGGGGCTGTCGAACCCGCAGGTTTTGCCGTCCTCGCTCCAGGCCTGGGCGCCCCAGCCGCCCCACACCGAGGCGAGGTTGTCCCAGCTCTTGTAGTCGAAGTCGCGGACGACCATGCCCGCCTTGCCGGTCTTCGAGGCGACCGCGGCGTTCTGGGCCGCCACCTTCTCCCAGGTCCACGTACCCTCCTCGATCATCTCAGCGGGGGTCTTCTGGCCCGCCTTCTTGAGCAGGTCGGTGTTGACGAACACCCCGAACGGCGAGGTGGAGAACGGGTAGGCGTACAGCTTGCCCTCGGCCTGCCAGAGCTTGACCGCCGAGGGGGTGAGGTCGTCGAAACCGTAGCCCTCGGCCTTGCGCAGCGTGTCGTCGAGCGGCGCCAGCGCGCCCGAGGAGACGAAGTCGGGCGCCGAGTTCTCCAGGATCCAGGCCAGGTCGGGGGCGTTGCCGCCGGCGATCTGGGTGGTCAGGGTGGTGGTGTAGTTCTCGAAGGGGATGGGGTCGAACGTGATCTCGCCGATGTCGGGACGGGTCTTCCGGTATTCGGCGGCGATCTCGTTGAACAGCTTCAGATGCGCCTCGTTCGAGGTCCAGATCGTCATGCGCAGCGGTTGCGGGCCCTTCGCCGCGGGAGTGGCCTCGTTCGCCCCGCCGCACGCCGTCAGGGTGAGCAGCGCCGCCAGCGCGACGACCGCGGGCTTTCCGAATGGTCTCATGGTCCGTTCTCCTTGCTGGGAATCCCCCGACGGTCGTGGTGGGTGCGCGGTCAGTAACCGGTCACCTGCGGCCAGTGCAGCTCGACGCCGTCGCGGGCGAGTCGGCGCTGGAAGGCGGCGAGCAGTCCCTCGTCACCGCGTACGGCGTGCGGGGTGGTGGCGTTGTCCAGGCAGAAGGCGGCGAGGGCGCCGGCGGCCTCGCCGGCGTTCCACTCCACCGGGTGCAGCCGGTAGGCCCCGTTGGTGATGTGTGTGGTGCCGATGTTCTTGGACGCGGGCAGCAGATTGGTCATCCGCTGCGGGACGAGCGCGCCGAGGGGGATCTCGAACGGCGAGCTGGCCACGTCTATGTAGTTGTCGCCCCCGGTGGAGGGGTGCAGATCGATGCGGTACATCCCCACGCCGACCGAGTCGGCGTAGCTCACCGCGCCCTTGTCTCCGCGCACCGCGAGCGACAGATCCTGCTCGGCCACGGTGTACAGGGCGCGGATGCGGCGCGACTCGCGGATGTAGGGTGCCTGGGCCAGGCCGTCGTCGCCACCACCGGTGACGTCGCCCCGCAGGCGCAGGCCGGGAAACCCGGTCCCTCCGTCGGGGCGCGGCGCCTCGGTCTGCAACCAGTACAGCACCGAGCGGGAGAGCTCGCGGGCCGCGGCCAGGTGCCTGTCGGCATCCGGAACGTCGATGACCGGACCCTCCAGGTAGTCGATCATCGGCCAGTTGACCAGGGTGATGTCGCTGGCGTAGGCGCCGTCCGTGAAGTTGCGCCGCGCGGCGATCCTGCGGAAGGTCCACAGGTTCGCGTCGCCGGGGTTGAGCCGCTGGTCGGCCTCGACGAGCAGCGGATCGTCGTCGGGGTTGGGGGTGAAGGAGCGTTCCACGATCTCCAGGGTCCTGGGGTGCGGGCAGCGCCAGGACAGCAGCCGGTCACCCCAGAAGCCGGGCTGGTAGCTCCGCCAGAACTCATAGGATCCGGGCCTGTCGATGGTGTGGTCACCGTCGACGTGGTCGATCGCGAAACAGACCGAGACCGCCTGCATGTTCGTCGGCTGGGCCTCGGCGGGCGCGCTCGGCTCGCCGGTGTCGCCCTGCGACTCGAACCCCGTCACGTACTCGGTGCCGGTCAGCGGCAGCAGCTCGCCCGTCTCGGTGGCGTCCAGCACGTACGGCGCGACGGCGGTGACCTCCCCGCCCCCGTCCCGGTGCTCCAGACGGACCGCCCGCACCCGGTCACCGTCGACCTCCGCGCCGACCGGCCGATACGGCTGCAGGACGCGCAGCCGCCCCGAGCCCCGGTACGGCGCGAGCATGGCCTCGATCACCGCGACCGCGACGCGCGGCTCGTGACAGAGCCGGCTCACGTGTCCGGCTCCGGGGTTCAGCTCCCGCCAGGCCCGCGACCGCTCGGTCAGCGGATAGTGGTCGCGGTAGTAGCGGCGGATGCCCTCGCGCAGCGCCCGGTAGGAGGCCGTCACGCCGAACCTCTCCACCCAGGAGTGCTCGTCGGGCGGCACCGCCTGGCTGGTCAGCTGCCCGCCGAGCCAGTCGTACTCCTCGGTCAGGATCACTGTGCGCCCGGCTCGCAGCAGCGCCAGGGCGGCGGCGACGCCGCCCAGCCCTCCGCCGACGACCACCGCGTCCGCCGATATCTCAACCACGTCGGAGGTCTCTCCCATCGTTATTCGATCAGCTTGGAATCGGTGCGAGCGTGGATCCCTCGACCAGCTCGCAGGCCAGCAGTTCCTGCGGTGTCTCCCCGCCGCTCTCCAGCAGCTCCGCCAGCAACTCGACGGCCCTGCGCCCCATCTCGCGGCGCGGGATGCGGAACCCGGTGAGATCGACGTCGACCTGGACGGGCCTGGTCGGGGCGCCCAGCGCGAGGATCGACAGGTCCCCGGGGATCGCCAGACCCCGCTCGCGCGCCGCGTGCGTGATCGCCACGGCGTCGGCGGGTTCCTCGACGAAGGCCGCGGTCACCCGGGCCGCCGACAGCTCCTCCAGCAGTTCCCCGGGGGTCCTGTCGGTGACCTGGACATGTACCCCCTCGGCTCCGAGCGCGGCCACGGCCTCGCGGAAGCCGCGCATGCGGTCGGCGGGTGACTCGGCGCCCGCCCCCGCACCCACGTAGGCCAGCCGCCGATGGCCGAGTCCCACCGCCCGGTCGACCAGGGCGCGCACCGCAGGCGGGTAGTCGGCGCCCACGTACGGCACCGGCGCACCGGCGTCGTCGCGGCGGCCGACGGAGACGAAGGGTATGCCCTCCGCCAGCAGCCGGGCCAGGTCGTCGCGGTCGACCGCGCGCCCGAGGAGGACGCAGCCGTCGGCCAGCCGCACCCGGCTGTCCTCGTTGAAGATCCGGCGCCGCTCCCCCGCGGCCCTGGCGCTGGTGAACAGCAGCAGGTCGCAGCCCATCTCCTCGGCGCACTCCTCGATGCCGAGCAGGAAGGGGTGGTAGAAGTCGGCGCTCGCGGTCGGGAAGACCGCCTCGTAGGTGAAGACGCCCAGGATGCGGTTGCGCCGCTCGGCGAGTCTCCGGGCGACCGGGTCGGCGACGTATCCGGTCTCCCTGATCACCCTCAGCACCCGCTCACGCGTCTCCGGGGCGATGCGTACCTCGGCGTCGGTCCTGTTGTTGAGGACCAGCGACACGGTGGTCTGGCTCACCCCCGCGATGCGGGCGATGTCCTGCTGGGTGAGTCGGCGACCGGGAGCAGTCACGATCCGTAGCTTCCCCTCTGGTGATAATGCGCATTAGCGAGGTTGGGCCGTCATCTTGCAAGTGACCGCCCCCTCCTGTCAAGAGCACGGATCCGGGACCGTCCCGAGGAAATATCACCCGTGATAATTCGTATTAGCGCCTTGACGGACGAGCGTGCCTGGCCGAACCTTTGCGATCAGAGAGATTTGCTCACCATCACTCACCGTGAAAGTTGTCGCGAAGGGATCGTCGATGACCGAACCTCTCCTGGACCGGCGCGGACTGCTGCGCACGGCGGTCGGCGCCGGTGTGGCCGGCGGCCTCGGCCTCGCCCTGCCCCAGACGGCCACGGCGTCGATCGTGGACACGTCCGCGGCCGCCCTGGCGGGGCCCGCCGGTTTCCCCACCTACCAGTACATCGGCACGCCGTTCGCCAAGGCGAGCCTGCGCTACAACCCGACCAACGAGCTGATCTTCCCCTGTATCCGGGGCATGTACGACAAGATCGCCAGCCCGCTGGCGCGCTACTATCTCTACTACGCCCCGCACGACGCGCCCGGCGGCATCTGCCTGGCCTACGGCAACTCGCTCGGCGGCCGGTTCACCGAGTATCCGAACAACCCGATCATCTCCAACAACTGGTCACCGCACTACTCGGTCAGCCACGTCTCCTCGCCGCACATCATCTGGAACCCCGACAACCGGCAGTTCTACCTGTACTTCCACGGCGAGAACACCACCACCCGGATGGCCTGGTCCACCGACGGCGTGCACTTCACCTACCACGGCAGGGTGCTGCACACCGGGGTCATCCCCGGGGCGACGGAGACGTCCTACGCGCGGGTCTTCGAGCACGCGGTCCCCGGACTCGGCAACAAGTACGTCATGATCTTCATGGGCGTCACCAACGGCACCCGAAAGATCTTCTGGGCCTGGTCGTCCACCGGTAAGAACTGGCAGTTCGACCCGACCCCGCTGGTCTCGCCCGGCCCCGACGGGCAGAGCGACGTCTCCGGGCCCACCCTCGTCAAGCGCAACGGCACGGCGTACGTCGTCTACCACGGCAACAGCGGGAACATGTTCATCACCGAGGTGGGCAACTCATTCGACCGGGAGGTCCATCTCGGCGTCTTCCACCGGCCACTGGCCGGGGCTCCCGACAACGGCCGCAGCGCCGCGCCCTCCTTCGGCACCGACGGCGGCGTGGAGTACATGTTCTACGAGGCCGGCCAGCGGAGCCGGTCGACGATCGCCGTCGCCCGCGCCGTCTAGTAGGACTTGGTTACCTCGGGTAGGGGACGGTATGTCACCTGCTTTGGGGGTGAGGGAAGATGACCCCTCAAGAACTGGACGCCGTGTAGGAGCGGTTGGAGACGTTCGCCGCTGAGGTGTTCTCCGGTTTTGCCCGTGCTGATCAGCGGTGGTGGGGCGAGCGGTATGTGCGTGGCCTGCTGAGTGACGGGGCCCGCAAATCGATGGAGCCGATGGCGGCCCGGCTGGGCGTGGACCGCCATGGGCTGCAGTAGTTCTGCACCGACGCCCCCTGGTCGCATCAGCTGGTGCCGGCCGAGCTGGCCTGGCGGATGGAGGCGGCGATCGACCCGGTGGCTTGGGTGATCGATGATGTGTCCTTTCCCGAGGACGGCCAGGAGTCGCCGGGCGTGGCCGCGCAGTACCGCGGGGCGCCGGGCAAGAGGGCCAACTG
>NZ_JBEXGU010000270.1:0-8173 GCF_040607515.1 Streptosporangium sp. NPDC005286
AACGCCTCACGCGGCGAGATCCCGAAGAACCCCGGATCGAACTCATCGGCATCGTGCAGGAACCCGCCATGACGCGTATACGACGTCCCCACCCGGCCAGGATCCGGATCGTAAATACCCTCCAGATCCCAACCGCGGTTGGTCGGGAAACCGGTGATCGCGTCGGTCTCCTCGATCACCAGACGCCACAGATCCTCCGGAGAGGCCACCCCACCCGGATAACGGCACGCCATCCCCACGATCACGATCGGATCGTCCGCCACCGAACGCACCACCGGCGACAGCACCGCCGAATCGGCCTGCTCACCCAGCAACTCACCCAGCAGGAAATCCGCCAGCACGACCGGCGTCGGGTAGTCGAACACCAACGTCGCCGGCAACCGCAAGCCCGTCGCCGCGTTCAGCCGGTTACGCAACTCCACCGCGGTGAGACTGTCAAAGCCCAGGTCACGGAACTCCCACCGCGCCTCCACCGCATCGGGCGACGCATGCCCCAGCACCATCGCCGCCTGCGCGCGCACCAACTCCAGCACGAACCGAACCCGATCAGCCTCACCCATCCCGGCCAACCGCCCGCCCAGTGCCCCGTCACCCGCCGGCACCAACGCCGAGGCCGCCGACCGGCGGACCCCCCGCACCAACCCCCGCAGCAGATGCGGCACCTCACCACCCGCCCGCACCACCGCCGACGCATCCAACCGCGCCGCCACCACCACCGCAGGACCCACCGCAGCAGCCGCGTCGAACAACGCCAGCCCTTGCTCGACCGTCAAGGCCGAAATCCCCGCCCGCTCAATCCGCCGCATATCCGCCTGGCCCAGCGTGCCCGTCATCCCCGCGTCCTGCGCCCAAGCACCCCACGCAACCGACACCCCGGCCAGGCCCAGCGCACGCCGATGCTCGGCCAGCGCATCCAAAAACATGTTCGCCGCCGCGTAGTTGCCCTGCCCCGGCCCACCGAACGTCCCGGCCACCGACGAAAACAGCACAAACCCCGCCAGATCCATGTCCTGGGTCAGCTCATGCAGATGCCACGCCGCATCCACCTTCGGCCGCAGCACGGTGTCCAGCCGCTCCTTCGACAGCAACGCGATCGTCCCGTCATCAAGCACACCCGCCGCATGAACCACCGCGGTGAGCGGATGCTCGGCCGGGACCTGCGCCAGCAACGCCGCCACCTGCTCCCGATCCGCCACATCACACGCCACGACCGCGACCTCGACCCCATGCGCGATCAGCTCGGCCTGCAACTCCACCGCACCCGGAGCCTCCAACCCCCGGCGGCCGGCCAAAAGCAGGTGCCGCACCCCGTGCTCGGCCACCACATGCCGAGCCAGCTCCGCACCCAGGCCACCGGTGCCACCAGTGATCAGCACCGTGCCGTCCGGGTCCCACCGCCGCGGCATGGTCAGCACGATCTTGCCGGTGTGCCGGGCCTGGCTCATGAACCGGAACGCCTCCCGGCCCCGCTGCACATCCCACGCCGTGAACGGCAACGGCCGCAACTCACCCGAGGCGAACAACCCCATCAACTCGCCCAGCATCTGCTCCAGCCGCTCGGGGCCGGCATCCCCCAGGTCGAACCACCGGTAGGTCAGCCCCTCCGGGAACTGCTCCTGGTCGCGGATGTCCAGCTTGCCGATCTCTATGAACCGGCCCCCTGGGGCCAGCAGCCGCGCCGAGGCGTCGATGAACTCACCCGTCAGCGAGTTCAGCACCACATCGATCCCCCGCTCCCCGCACACCTGCCGGAAGCACTCCTCGAACTCCAGATCCCGGGAGGAGGCGATGTGATCCTCGGGGATGCCCAGCGAACGCAGCACCTCCCACTTGGCCGGGCTGGCTGTGGCGAACACCTCCACCCCAAGCCGCTGAGCCAGCTGAATCGCCGCCATCCCCACACCACCGGCACCCGCGTGCACCAGCAGCGACTCGCCCGCCCGCAGAGCGGCCAGGTCCATCAGCCCGTAATAGGCCGTCAGGAACGCCACCGGGATCGTCGCCGCCTGCTCGAAAGAGCAGTGATCGGGAATTTTGGCCACGGCTGTAGCGTCGGCGATCACCACCGGGCCGAAGGCGCCCTCGGCCAGACCCGTCACCCGATCCCCGGGGCGCAGGCTCTCCACCCCGGGGCCGACCTCCAGCACCACCCCGGCGGCCTCGCCACCCATCAGGCCGACCTTGTCCTGCCACCAGCCCAGCGCGTTCAACCCGTCCAGCAGGTCGCGGAAGTTCACGCCCGCCGCACGCACCGCCACCCGCACCTGACCGGCCCCCAACGCCTCGGCCGCCTCCGGGAACGGCAGCAGTTCCAGCGCGTCCAGGCTGCCCTTGGCCCGGCTGCCCAGCCGCCACGGCACCCCACCGCCCGGAGGCAGCAACCCCGCCCCCGAACCCAGCGACGCCAGCCGAGCCACCCGCACCTCGCCGTGGCGCACCACCGCCTGCGGCTCGCCCGAGGACATGAGCGCGGGCAACACCGCCGGCAACACCGACAGCGAGGACTCCTGCCCGTCCACATCCACCAGCACGAACCGGCCCGGATTCTCCGACTGCGCCGACCTCACCAGACCCCACACCGCGGCAGCCACCGGATCGGGGGACTCCCCCTCACCGGTCGCCACCGCACCACATGTCGTCACCACCAGGCAGGAGTCGCGGTACCGCTCATCGGCCAGCCACCCCTGCAACAAGCCCAGCACGCCGGCGGTGACCTCATGCGCCGACTCCACCACGTCCACGGCTCCGCACGCCGCCGTGGCCACCTCGGCCAGCACCACAGCCGGCACCGGACCCGCCTCAGCCAACGCCGACAGATCCCGATGAACCACGACCGACCGCCCGGCCGCATCCCACACATCCGTGAGCCCCAGCGTGTCAGGCTCAAGCACCGCGCACCCGACCGCTGCCGCCGCCGTCGGATCGGTCACCGGCAGATCGGGCAGCACAGTCCACTCCAGCCGGAACAGCGCGTCCCGATCCACCCCGCGGCCGCCGTCGGCGGCAACCAGCCGGTCGCGCGAGATCGGCCGCAACACCAGGGAGCGCACCGACAACACCGGTTCCCCCGCGGCGTCCACCGCCGTCAGCGACACCGCCTCATCGCCCGTCTTGACCAGCCGAACCCGCAGCACCGATGCCCCGGACGCGTGCAGACACACCTCACCCCAGAAGAACGGCAACCGGCCACCCTCGACCTGCTCCAGTCCTATGAACGCCAAGGCGTGCAGCACCGCGTCCAGCAACGCCGGATGCACCCCGAACGCGCCCGCGCTCGAGGCCGCCTGTTCGGGAAGGGCGACCTCGGCGAAGATCCCCTCCTCACCCTGCCATGCCGCCCGCAGCCCCTGGAACACCGGACCATAGTCGAAGCCGCCTGCGGCCAGCCCCTCGTACAACCCGTCCAGCTCGATCGCGGTCGCCGTAGCCGGCGGCCACACACTCGCGTCGAACATCTCGGCCATCCGGCCACTGCCCACCAGCACACCGGTCGCATGCTGTATCCACGACTGATCATCCGGGGCGTCGGCAGCACGGGCATACACGTTCACCGTCCGGCGGCCCGACTCCTGGGGCGCACCCACCGACACCTGCACCACGACCGCTTCCCGCTCATCCAGCACCAGCGGCGCAATCAGGGTCAGCTCCTCCACCATGTCACAGCCGACCTGGTCACCTGCCCGGATCGCCAGCTCCAGGAATCCGGTACCCGGGAAAATCACCTTTCCGGCCACCATGTGATCGGCCAGCCATGGATGCGATCGCAGGGACAACCGCCCGCTCAGCACCACCCCATCCGAGTCGGCCAGACTCACCGCCGCACCCAGCAGCGGGTGATACGTCGCGGCCAGACCCACCTCCGCCACATTCCCCATACCGGCGCCGGTGTTCTCGGGCCAGTACCGCCGATGCTCAAAGGCGTACGTGGGCAGTTCAACCCGGCGCCCGCCCGGCAGCACCGCACGCCAATCGACCGGCACCCCGTGCACGTGCAACTCGGCCAGCGCCGACATCACCGTGCTCTGCTCATCCCGGTCCCTGCGCAACACCGGCACCAGCACGGTGGCCGACTCGTGCACGTTGGCGTCCGAGCCGGCGAGCGTGGCAAGGGTGTCCTGGGCCATCGCGCTCAGCACCCCATCGGGGCTCAGCTCCAGATACGCCCGCACACCCAGACCATGCAACGCACGGACGCCGTCGGCGAAGCGGACCGCGCCACGCACCTGGTCGACCCAGTAGCCCGGCGAGCACAACCGCTCAGCCGTCGCCTGCTCCCCGGTCAGGGTGGACACCACCGGGATCCGCGGCGAGTTGTAGGTGAGCGTCCCGGCGATCGCGTGGAAGTCCTCCAGCATCGGCTCCATCAACGGCGAATGGAACGCATGCGACACCCGCAACCGCCGCGTCTTGACCCCCCGCTGCTCCAGGGCGGCCGCCACCTCAAGAACCGGCTCCTCAACTCCGGAGATCACCACCGAGGCCGGGCCGTTGACAGCGGCGATCGACACCTCACCTTTACGCCCCGCCAGCAGGGCGGCGACCTCATCCTCGGACGCCGCCACCGACACCATGGCCCCACCGGCAGGCAGCGCCTGCATCAACCGCGCCCGCGCCGCCACCAACACGCACGCATCGCTCAGCGACAGCACCCCGGCCACATGCGCCGCCGCGATCTCCCCGATCGAGTGCCCGGCCAGCACGTCCGGCCGGACCCCCCACGAGGACACCAACCGGAACAGCGCCGTCTCCACCGCGAACAACGCCGGCTGCGCCCACCCCGTCCGATCCAGCGCCTCCGCCTCGGCCGTACCCGGCTCGGCGAACAGCACCTCCCGCAGCGACCCACCCGACTGCCCGTCAAGCAGCGGGTCCAGCTCCGCGATCACCTCGTCCAACGCCCCCGCGAACACCCGGAACCGGTCATACAACTCCCGGCCCATCCCCACCCGCTGACTCCCCTGACCGGTGAACAACACCGCCAGCCTCGGCTTCGCCGCCGCCACCCCGCGCACCACACCCGCACCGGCGCGGTCCTCGGCGAGCGCACCCAAACCGGCCAGTACACCCTCACGGTCGCTCGCCGGCACCACCGCCCGATGCTCGAACGCCGACCGGGTCGTGGCCAGCGAGAACGCCACATCGGCCAAGGCCAACTCAGCGTGGCCCTCCACATGCGCGGCCAGCCGTCCGGCCTGCGCCCGCAGCGCCCCAGCCGTACGGCCCGACACCACCACCGGCAACACACCCGCACCCGCGGCCGGATCCTCGTCCGGCGCCACCGTTCCGGCCTCGATCCACGGAGCCGCCGACCCCTGCTCGAGGATCAGGTGGGCGTTGGTGCCGCTGATGCCGAAGGAGGACACACCGGCCCGGCGCGGGTGGTCGGTTTGCGGCCACCCGGCCGGCTCGGTCAGCAGCTCGACTGCACCCTCGCTCCAGTCCACGTGCGAGGACGGCGCGTCCACGTGCAGCGTCTTGGGCAGGACCCCATGCCGCATGGCCATGACCATCTTGATCACACCCGCGACGCCCGCAGCCGCCTGCGTGTGACCGATGTTGGACTTGATCGCCCCCAGCAGCAACGGCCGATCCTCAGGACGGTCCTTGCCATAGGTCGCCAACAACGCCTGCGCCTCGATCGGGTCACCCAGCCGGGTGCCCGTGCCGTGCGCCTCCACCGCGTCCACCTCGGCCGGCGACAACCCGGCACCCGCCAGTGCCTGACGGATCACCCGCTGCTGCGACGGGCCATTCGGCGCCGCCAACCCATTCGACGCCCCGTCCTGGTTCACCGCCGACCCGCGCACGATCGCCAGCACCTGGTGCCCGTTACGCCGCGCGTCCGACAACCGCTCCAGCACCAGCACGCCCACACCCTCGCCCCAGCTGGTGCCGTCCGCAGTGTCGGAGAACGCCTTACACCGCCCATCAGGCGACAGCCCACGCTGTGCGCTGAACTCGATGAACCCAAACGGGGTGGTCATCATCGAGACACCGCCGGCCAGAGCCAGCGAGCACTCACCCGACCGCAGCGCCTGCGCCGCCATATGCAACGCCACCAGCGACGACGAACACGCCGTGTCCACCGTCACCGCCGGGCCCTCCAACCCCAGCGTGTAAGACAAACGCCCCGACAACACACTGGCCGCCATACCGGTAATGGCGTGACCTTCCACATCCGCCCGGGCGTTCACGATGAGGCTCGCGTAGTCCTGACCGTTGGTACCCACGAACACCCCGGTCGGACTGCCCTTCAGCGAAACCGGGTCGATCCCCGCCCACTCGACCGCCTCCCACGACACCTCCAGCAGCAGCCGCTGCTGCGGATCCATCGCCAGAGCCTCACGCGGCGAGATCCCGAAGAACCCCGCATCGAACTCATCGGCGTCGTGCAGGAACCCGCCGTGCCGGGTGTACGACGTCCCCACCCGGCCGGGATCCGGATCGTAAATGCCATCCAGATCCCACCCCCGATTCGTCGGGAAACCGGTGATCGCGTCGGTCTCCTCGATCACCAGCCGCCACAGATCCTCCGGAGAGGCCACCCCGCCCGGATAACGGCACGCCATCCCCACGATCACGACCGGGTCGTCCGCCACCGAACGCACCACCGGCAGATCCGCGACCTGCTCGGAGTCCGCCGAGCCGAACAACTCCCCGTATAGGAATTCGGCCACGCTGAGGGAGGTCGGGTAATCGAAGACCAGTGTCGCGGGCAACGACAGCCCCGTCGCCGCGGCCAGCTGGTTGCGCAGCTCCACCGCGGCCAGCGAATCCAGTCCCATCGTGCTGAAGGCCCGACCGGAGTCCACCGCATCGCCTGATGCATGGCCCAGCACCACCGCCACGTGCCGCCGTACCAGCTCATCCAGCACCCGCCGGCGTTCTCCCGGATCCAGGGCTGCCAGACGCCGCCGCAGCCCGCCCTCTTCGCCGCCGCCGGCGACCGCACGAACCACCCGCCTCGCCGCCGGCACCAACCCCCGCAACAACGCCGGCACCTGGTCGCCGCGGCCCCGCAGCACTTCCACGTCCACCCGCAGCGGCACCGTCATCGCCGCATCCGTCCGCACACTCAGGTCGAACAGCCGTACCCCCTCAGCCGTGGACAACGCCGGCAGCCCCAGCCGGGCAAGACGGGCCCGGTTGGCGTCGGACAGCTCGGCGCTCATCCCGGTGGCCATATCCAACAGCCCGTACGCCAGCGACGTCGCCACCAACCCGTGCGACCGCCGATAGGCCGCCAACGCGTCCAAGAACCCATTGGCCGCCACATAGTTGCCCTGCCCCGCCGCCATGACCAGGCCACTGGCCGACGACACCAGCACGAACATCGCCAGCGGCAGATCTCGCGTCAGCTCGTGCAGATGCCACGCCGCATCCGCCTTGGGCCGCAGCACGGCGTCCAGCCGCTCCGGCGACAGTGACGCGATCGTCCCGTCATCCAGCACACCCGCCGCATGAACCACCGCGGTCAATGGATGCTCGGCCGGAACCTGAGCCAGCAACTCCGCCACCTGATCCCGATCCCCCACATCACACGCGGCGATCGTGACCTCGGCCCCGTGCGCGATCAGCTCCGCCTGCAACTTCAGCGCACCCGGAGCGCCCGGCCCTCGCCGGCTGGTCAGCAGCAGATGCCGCACCCCATGCTCGGCCACCAAATGCCGCGCCAGCAACGCCCCGAACCCGCCCGTGCCGCCGGTCACCAGCACCGTCCCCGCGGCCACCTCAACCGAGCCGCCGTACTGCTCGGCGGAGCCCAGGTCCGGCTCCGCCTCCGAGCCGTCGGTGATCACGGCGACGGGCCGCTCAGGCTGGGCCATCCTGACCAGCCGGGGCACCAGGAACACCCCCGACCGCACCGCCAGCTCCGGTTCACCGCAGGCCACCGCCACACCCACCGCCACGTCCCGCTCCCGGCCCTCCTGAAGATCCAGCAGCACGAACCGACCCGGATGCTCGGCCTGCGCCGCCCGCACCAACCCCCACACCGGCGCGACCGCCACATCCACATCCACATCCGTGCCCTCGCCCACCGCCACCGCGCCCCGGGTCACCACCACCAAAGGCGCCGACGTCGGATCCTCCCGCCCCAGCCACGCCTGCAACGCCTCAAGCACGCCACCGACCACCGAGCGCACCACCTCCGGCGTCTCACCCGCCGGCCGTG
>NZ_JBEXGU010000271.1:0-1535 GCF_040607515.1 Streptosporangium sp. NPDC005286
CGTGGCGAGGATCGGTCAGGTGGTGTCTCGCAAGGCGGAGGAGGGAGCCGCAGCGTGCTGCGGTGACCGACGACAACGCGGCGAGGCGCCGCCTGGGCGACCGCAGTAGGCAAAAGATCCAAAGGACAGGGCCTAGACCTCCGGTGGGTGGTTCTCGCGGTGCATCAGGCGGTCCTCGGACGTGTTCCCGCGCTTGGGGGCCATCATGATGCTCAGCACGACCCCGACGGCACCGACGATCATGAAGATCAGGCCGATCACGTCGATGTGGACGGCCTCGCCGAGGACGGTGGGGTCGATGGCGAAGCGGAGGATGGCGCCAAGCGTGAGAAAGAAGATGCTGACCCCGACACCCATGAGTTCCTCCGGGTAAGGCTGCCTGCCAGGTAAAGGGAGAGTACGAGAAGGGTCATACCCTTTCGGGCGCGGTCACACCACTGAAAAGGACCTTGTCGGCGGCGGTGGGTCCCCGGGAGCCCAGCCACACCGGAACCCCCAGGGCCTCGGCCACCGCCGCGGGCCAGTCGTCGACACCGTCGGCGTAGTGCGGCCGGGCCGCCGACAGCCGCCCGGTCAGCCTGGCCTGCCCTTCGAGGTCACCCGCCGTGCCCACCGGCAGCTCGCCGATGTCGTACGACACGCACATCCGCGAGACCGGCGCGTCCAGGTGGGTGAGCGCGAGGGCGTCGGCCCCGCCCGCGACCGCCAGCGCGTAGCGGTGGGCCACCGCGTCGAAGTGACCGGTGCGGAAGGGCCCCTGCCAGGGACCGGTCCCGTTGTGCGCCTCGGGCAGCACCGGCGCCGCGGCCTCGGTGACCAGCGGTCCCGGGCCGTGCCTGGGCGTGTAGGTCCGCAGCACGCCCAGCCGTACGGCCGGCACCCCGTCGAGCAACTCCAGCGCGTTGGCGAAGGTCGTCGTGCTCCAGGTGGTGTACGGGTGGAAGCCGTGCCACTCGTCGAGCAGCACGCCCTGTGCCCCCTCGAAGATCACGGGCCGCCTGCGCAGCAGCGCGGTCGTGAAGGAGGAGCCGACCAGGATCACCCGCTCGGCGAACGCCCGGTAGGCGGCGACGCAGTCCTCGACGGGCGGCCCGGTCACCCCGAGCGCCTCGCGGAGCGCGTACAGCTTGCGGGCGAGCCGGGCCGGGTCCTCGCAGTCGCCGACGGTCGGCGCGAGCTCCGGGTGCTCCAGGGCGTAGGCCATGGTCTCGCCGACGCCCATTCCGCACGACCCGTGCCGGTCCTCGCCGCGTGCCAGCTCCCTGGCCTGCCCCGCCGCCACGTGGTACGGCGTGGCGAGCAGGGCGTCCCGGTCCACGGTGAGCAGGCGGAACGGGTCGGGAACACCCAGCTCGCTCAGGTGGGCGGCCTCCCGGGCCAGCGAGAGCGGGTCTGTGACCATGAACCTGGACAGGTGGGTGGGCACGCCTCTGAGCGTGCCCGACCCGAACTGTGCGAACGTGTGGTGCCGTCCGTCGGGCAGCACGACGTTGTGGGCGGCCTGCCCACCCCCGTTGAACCTGACGACCGCCCCG
>NZ_JBEXGU010000271.1:1632-8172 GCF_040607515.1 Streptosporangium sp. NPDC005286
CCGATGGGTTCGCGGGTGCAGAGCCAGTCGATGATCGTGCCTTTGCCCGCGTCGCCGTAGCCGAGGTCTGTCACGATCATGTGTTCGCGCATGTGGTCCTCTGTTCATGGTGGCGGCCTGCCCAGCGGGCGTCGTTGAACCTGACGACCGCCCCGATGGGTTCGCGGGTGCAGAGCCAGTCGATGATCGTGCCTTTGCCCGCGTCGCCGTAGCCGAGGTCTGTCACGATCATGTGTTCGCGCATGTGGTCCTCTGTTCGTGGTGGCGGCCTGCCCGGCGGTGAGTTCTCACCGCCGGGCAGGGGCCGTTTCCCTTCGTGGTGGCACTCCCCGCCGCTTTCGCGGTGGCCGCCGCACGGCGGGGAGGTCTTCAGAGCCGCGTCACGCCGCTGTCGCCGCCTAGGTCGAGACCGTCGGCGACCACGAGCGTGCCGCGGCCGAGTTTGGCGAGGGCCCTGCCCACGGCGGTCCCGGCGGTCGAGCCGAGCTCGTCGAGGTCGTCCAGCCCCTCCCGCAGATCGATGGCGTCCTCGCCGAGACCGACGGTGAGCGCGATGGTCTCGCAGACGGCGTCGAGGTCGTCCAGCTCCAGCACGTGCTGGCCGAGCAGCTCGCGCCAGGCGGCCAGCACCCGGCCGTCCCCGGCGTAGCTCGACCCCGCAGGGAGGATGTAGTAGACGTCGTAGACCCTGGTCAGCTCGGCGACGATCTCCCTGGTCGGGATGTCCCGCCGGAGCCGATCGCCGACGACCTTCTCGACCTCGCGCCGCTTGACCTGTGGGTAGGGAAGTTCGTCGCCGATGATGAACAGGTAGCCCCTGCGACCCCGCTTCTCGAAGCAGTCGATCGAGGTGTGCCTGGCCATGAAGTACATCGCCAGCTCGTACGACTCGCTCATCTGGCCGCCGCCCCCGCCCTCCAGCAGGACCTTGCCCAGGTGCTCGTCCATCCGGTTGTCGGATTCGAACTGGCCGATCTGCAGCGGGGCCCGGTCGCAGGTGGCGTCGCCGATCGCGCCGAAGAGGATCTGCGGGTCGGTGGCGTAGCCCTTGCGGAGCAGCAGGCCGAGCAGGTCGGGCAGCTTGGTCTGGAGGGTGCGGGGCACCCCGCCCATCGAGCCGGTCACGTCGAACAGCACGGCCACGGCGAGGGAGTCGGGGTGCTCGGCGGAGTCGCGGCTCTCGCGGTCCGTCACCCCGTGCGGGTCGAGGTCGGGGTGCGTGGCGCGGGCGCCGCTGTCGCTGTAGGCGAAGGCGCTTGAGCCCTTGGCCGCGCGGTAGCTCGCGGCGGCGGAGTAGACGTCGGTGGACCAGATTCCGCTTCCCACGGGGGATCTCCTCGGATCAGGGGTGGCACGTTCTCAAAGGTGCAGTGGCCGGTATTTCCTCGGCCCGTACAGGTCGTCGAGCAGGTCGTCGAGTTCCCCCAGGAGCCGCCACGCGTCGCCAGGCGGGCTCAGCAGGCTTCCCCGGACGAAGCGCCTGATCGGAGTGGGGGCCTGGTCGCCCATGAGGGCGGCCACGGAGCGGGTGGCGAGGTGGATGTCGGTGGCGGGGGTGGCGGGTTTCCTGGCCAGGACCTCCGGCGGGTAGTCGTCGCGGTGCCTGGTCACCAGGGCGGTGAGCGGGGTGCCGAGCGGTACCGACTGGCTCCAGTCGACGAGCACCAGGCCGTGGTCGACCGGGTGGACGAGGACGTGGTGCCCGAACACCGCGCCGTGCACGACCCCCGCCCGATGGGCCGCGCCGACGGCCACCAGCAGCCGCCGCCAGATCCAGGCCACATCCCTCGCGTCGAGCACCGGCCGCCGCCGCCTGACCTCGTCCAGGCTCACGAACCCGTCGGGTACCCGGCTGATCACGTTGGCCCGCCGCTCGACCCCGTCGCGACGGTGCCGGAACGAATCCACCAGGCGTGGCACGTACGGCAGGAGCAGCGGGTCGCCGTCTCGCGCGATCGTCTCCAGGGCGTCCGCCTCGCGGCGCATGAGGTCGTTGTCCGCGTGGCTGCGCGGGAGCTTGAGCAGCGTGTCCGGACCACTCTCGTAGAGCACGGCCGAGGCGCCCCGCCGGAAGACGCCCCCGATCCGGTAGGTCCCCCGCCCGGTGGTGATCACCGTCTCCGCGGCCGGCCCCGGGGCCCCGCCGCGGGCCGCCCACAGCTCCGCCAGCCTGGCGAACGCCTCGGCGGCCTCGGCTCCCGGCGCGAGGTCGGGGTGGAGCAGCCTCGCCAGCCTCCGGTACGACCGGTGCGGAGAGTCCCCGCCGAACAGGTCGCCGGGGGTACGGGCAGCGGTCACCAGCGCGATCGCCTCGGCCCTGGTCATCTGATCTGTTCCTCCCTGGCGGGTCGTAGCAGGGCGGGGTGCAGGAGTCGTGCGTCGCCGGCCCGGTAGAGCTTGGCCCGGGGGCCGCCCCTGGCCCCGCCGCTCTCGGTGGTCTCGCCGGTGCTCTCCACGAAACCGGGCACCGACAGGATCTTGCGGTGGAAGTTGCCCGCGTGCAGTGGCACGCCCCAGACCGTCTCGTAGACACCGCGCAGCTCGGAGATCGTGAACGTCTCACCGGCGAACGAGGTGGCCAGCGGGGTGTACTCCAGCTTGCCGCGTGCCCGCTCCAGCCCGTGCGCCAGGATGCGATCGTGGTCGAAGGCGAGCTCCGGCAGCTTGCCGACCGGCTGCCAGGCGGCGTCCGCCGCGTCCGTGCCCGCCCGGGGATCGGGCAGGTCGGGGGCGAACGCCAGGTAGGAGATCGACACGACCCTCATCCGCGGATCACGGTCGGGCGTCCCGTAGCTGGCGAGCTGCTCGATGTGGACTCGGTCCCCGAGGCCCGAGAGCCCCGTCTCCTCGGCCAGTTCCCGCGCCGCGGCCTGTGGCAGGTCCTCTCCCGGCCGGATGAACCCCCCCGGCAGCGCCCACCGCCCCGCATGGGGTTGCTCGCCCCGCCTGATGAGCAGAACGCGCAACCCGCCCCCGCGAATGGTGAGCGCCACCACGTCGACGGTCACCGCGACCGCCGGGTACACCCGCGGGTCGTAACCCGCCAGAAACTCGGACTCATCCATCACATGTCCTTCTCGAAGTGAGACAATCTCAGTATGAGAATAACAAAGGCCGGTGTCAACCCGCTCGCAACGGCGCGCCGCCTGGCCGGCCCCAGGCCCCGAGAAAGGCGAAGGGCGGTCCCGTCAAGACGGGACCGCCCCCATGCCTGCCGCGGGAGCAGGTGGCCTGCTTAGAAGGCCTCTTCCGGCAGCTCCATCAGGTCCTGGCCGGTGGCCTCCAGCGTGCGGCGCTCGGCGGCGACGCGGGGCAGGACGGTCTGGGCGAAGAACGAGGCCGCGGCGACCTTGCCGGTGTAGAAGGCCTGGTCGCCCTGCGCGGCCTCGGCGGAGCCCAGCGCGGCCAGGGCCACCTCGGCCTGGCGCAGCAGCAGCCAGCCGATCACCACGTCGCCCAGCGCGAGCAGGAACCGGGTGGTGTTGAGGCCGACCTTGTAGACCTCCTTCGGCGCCTCCAGCGAGCCGATGGCCCAGCCCGCCATGGTGTCGGCCATGCTCTTGACCTCGTCGGCGGCCTCGGCGAGAAGTTTGCGCTCCTCCTTCAGCCGCCCGTTGCCGGCCTCGGAGGCGGCGAAGGCCTTCACGTCGTCGTACAGCGAGCCGAAGGTCACGCCCTGGTTGCGCAGGATCTTGCGGAAGAACAGGTCCTGCCCCTGGATCGCGGTGGTGCCCTCGTACAGGGAGTCGATCTTGGCGTCCCTGATGTACTGCTCGATCGGGTAATCCTGCAGGTAGCCCGAGCCGCCCAGAGTCTGCAGGGAGCGGGCGAGCAGCTCGTAGGAGCGCTCGGAGCCGACGCCCTTGACCAGCGGGAGCAGCAGGTCGTTCATCGCCTCGGCGTGGCCGTTCCTGCGGCCCTCGTGCTCGGCGATCAGCACGTCGTCCTGGTAGGTGGCGGTGAGCAGGACCAGCGCCCGCATGCCCTCGGCGTACGACTTCTGCAGCATCAGCTCCCGGCGTACGTCCGGGTGGTGGGCGATGGTCACCCGCGGGGCCGACTTGTCGGCCATCTGGGTCAGGTCGGCGCCCTGCACCCGGGCCTTGGCGTACTCCAGGGCGTTCAGGTAGCCGGTGGAGAGCGTGGCGATCGCCTTGGTGCCGACCATCATCCGGGCATTCTCGATGATCATGAACATCTGCTTGATGCCCTCGTGGACCTCGCCGATCAGCGTGCCCACGGCCGGGTGCTTGTCGCCGAAGGTGAGCTCGCAGGTCGTGGAGACCTTCAGGCCCATCTTCTTCTCGACGTTGGTGACGTAGACGCCGTTGCGCTCGCCGAGCTCGCCGGTCTCCAGGTCCACGTGGTA
Source organism: Streptosporangium sp. NPDC005286 (assembly GCF_040607515.1). Classification (NCBI taxonomy): domain Bacteria; kingdom Bacillati; phylum Actinomycetota; class Actinomycetes; order Streptosporangiales; family Streptosporangiaceae; genus Streptosporangium; species Streptosporangium sp. NPDC005286. The sequence goes on from NZ_JBEXGU010000271.1 coordinate 6,002, forward strand.
CTTCGAGACCAGGAACATCGACAGGCCCTTGGTGCCGGGGCCGTGTCCCTCGGGGCGGGCCAGCACCAGGTGGAAGATGTTGTCGCTCAGGTCGTGCTCGGCGCTGGTGATGAAGCGCTTGACGCCCTCGATGTGCCAGGTGCCGTCGTCCTGCCGTACCGCCTTCGCGCGGCCCGCGCCCACGTCGGAACCGGCGTCCGGCTCGGTGAGCACCATGGTGGCGCCCCACTGGTTCTCGATGGCCAGCTCGGCGTAGCGCTTCTGCTCCTCGGTGCCGATCACGTGGAGCACGTGGGCGAAGGCCGGGCCGCTGGAGTACATCCAGATGGCCGGGTTCGAGCCGAGGACCATCTCGCCCAGCGCCCAGCTCACGCTGCTGGGCAGGCCGGGGCCGCCGAGCTCGGCGGGGAGGCTGAGGTTGGTCCAGCCGGCGTCGCGGTAGGCGGCGAAGGACTTCTTGAAGCCCTCCGGCATCGTCACCGAGTTGGTGGCGAGATCGAACACCGGCGGCTTGCGGTCGCCCTCCTCGAAGGAGTCGGCGAGTACGCCGGTGGCCAGGCGGTTGACCTCGTCGAGGAGGCTCCGCACCACGTCCTCGTCCAGTTCGGCGTAGCGGCCGGTGCCCAGAATGTCCCGGCGCCCGAACACCTCGAAGAGGTTGAACTCCAGGTCACGGACGTTGCTCTTGTAGTGGCCCATGGGGTCTGCTCCTTGAAACCGGGGGAACCGGAACTTTCCATACTCGCCAGTAACGTTACCGGTAATGCTACCCGTCAGTAACCCCTAGAAAACCGCACCGACTGGGACGTTCGTCACGACATGCGAAGACACCCGCGCCGGTGTCGATCGACCGGCCCCCGAAGCTCTTCTAGGCTCGCCACATGGACGAACGATGGCGGGCCGACCTCGAACTGTGGGGCATTCCCGAGGAGATCGCGGCCAGGGCGCCGGCCGACCCCTGGGGTCACTCGTCGGCGCGGTTCGCCGAGCGCACCGACCGCGCGCTCGCGGCCCCCGAGGGGCCGACGCTGGCGCGGATGGCCGAGGCGCTCCCGCCCGGCGGGAGCGTGCTGGACGTCGGTGCCGGAACGGGGGCGGCCTCCCTGCCGCTCGCTCCCGACCTGGGAGAGCTGATCGCGGTCGACGTCTCCGACGCCATGCTCGCCGAGCTGGCCTCCCGGGCTCACACGCTGGGCGTCCCCACCCGGTTCTTCCGGGGCCGCTGGCCCGACATCGCGGCCGAAACGCCGATCGCGGACGTCGCGGTCGCCGCCCACGTCGTCTACAACGTGCCGGGGCTGGTCGGATTCCTCGCCGAGCTCACCGGCCACGCCCGCGGCCGGGTCGTCCTGGAGCTCACCGGGCAACACCCGATGAGCTGGCTCAACCCCCTCTGGCAGCACTTCCACGGCATCACCCGCCCCCGCCGCCCCACGGCTCACGACGTGATCGCCATCGCCGAGGGGCTCGGGTACGAGGTCCACCACGAGTGGCGCCTGGCCCCGCTGCCGCGCTTCACCCGGCTCGAAGACCTCGCCGAGAGCGCCTGCCGGAGGCTCTGCCTCGGCCGGGAGCGGGCCGACGAGGTCATCGCGGCCGTGATCGAGCTGGACATGTGGCCGGTCCCCCGGGACCGGTGGTTCACACTCTGGTGGGAATCAAAGTGAGACCCTGCCGCGTTCCACCGATCGAACCCTCAAAAGGGGTGTTCCCGGACGAGACGCGCCGTACCCGGTAGGCAAAGACGACGCTCCTGATCAAAGGAGGAGCTGTCATGGCCTGGGTTGTCATCCTCGTCGCCGGTCTGTTCGAGGTCGCGATGGCGTACTCGCTCAAGCTGAGCAATGGATTCTCCGTGCTGCTGCCGAGCGTCGGCTTCGCCGTCTTCGGCCTGCTCAGCTTCGGCCTGCTCGCGATGGGCCTGAAGACCCTGGAGGTCGGCACCGCCTATGCCGTCTGGACGGGTATCGGAGCCGTCGGCACCGCCGCGCTGGGCATCGTCGCCCTCGGCGAGAACGCGTCGGCCCTCAAGATCGCCTCGATCCTGCTCATCGTCGCGGGCGTCGTCGGGCTCAACCTCGCCGCCGGGGGCCACTGACCGTACGCCTACCCGAGCACGCCGTACGACGTGATCGGGCGGGGTGGACACGGGCGACCCCGCTCGGACCGGG
>NZ_JBEXGU010000272.1:0-8030 GCF_040607515.1 Streptosporangium sp. NPDC005286
GGGCGCACCGCCCGGCTCAGCGGGCGGCGTGCGCGGCGGAGGCGGTGAGCAGCCGCCGGACGTGAACGGCGGCCAGGACCGCCGCGCACCGCTCGGCCGCGTAGGTCTGGGCCATCCTGTGGTGTTCGGCGGAGAAGTCGGCCACCCCGTCGGCGACGAAGAACACCTCCACGTCCCCCATGAAGGCATCGCAGGCCGTCATCAGGCAGCCGATATGGGCGTAGATACCGGTGACGATGAGCTGGTCGCGGCCCTGCTCGGCGAGCAGATCACGGAGCGGGGTGCGGTGGAAGGCGCTGTAGCGCCATTTGGTGAGCCGGATGTCGGCCGGACCTGGGGCGAGCGCGGTGACGATCTCCTGGGCGCCGGGGTCGGCACCCACTCCTGCTCCCCAGAAGTCCTCCAGCAGGCCACGCTGTGCCGAGGTCTGTCCGCCCGGCTGGGCCGAGTAGACCACCGGGACACCGAGCTGCCAGGCCGTCTCGCGGAGACCGATGATCGCCGAGACCAGCTCCACGATCGGCGAGGTTCCCGGCGCGAACGCGTTGACGAAGTAGTTCTGCATGTCGTGGACGAGCAGCACCGCCCGGCGGGCGTCCGGTGTCCAGGAGACGCGGTTGACCGGCATCTCGTCCTCACGGGGCATCGGATAGGGGGTGATGGTTGGTATGGCCACGGCTGCCTCTCCTTCTTACCTTGTGCTCGGCGTCCCGGCGTGTACGGGGGGTCGCCGGGGGCGTGAGTACGTCCTGTGGGCCTTGGCGGTGGTGGTTCGGGCGGTGGTGGTTCGGCTGGGTCTTCGCGAGCGGGAGCCGGTCGGGGATCTCGCCTGCGGCCGGCCCCGCCGCGGAAGGAGGGTCTTCGGCGCGGCCGGATGACCGGCGCCGGGCGGCCCGGTCGACCCCGTCACGTCTCCGGTCTCTCTCCGGGGCGGGGGTCGGCATCCAGGTCCAGGCCGAGGGCGTGCAGGAGGGTGCGGAACTTGGCGGAGGTTTCGGCCAGTTCCTCTTCGGGGACCGAGCCCGCCACGATCCCGCCGCCGGCGAACAGCCGGATGCCCGCGCCGGTCACCTCGGCGCAGCGGATCGCCACCGCCCACTCGCCGTTGCCCGAGGTGTCGCACCAGCCGACCATGCCGCTGTAGAAGCCCCGGTCGAAGGGTTCGATACCGGTGATCGCGGCGCGCGCCGCGGCGGTGGGGGTGCCGCAGACCGCGGGGGTCGGGTGCAGGGCGACGGCCAGGTCGAGCGCGGTGGTCCGGGGGTCGGCGAGCCGGCCGGTGATCCTGCTGGACAGGTGCCACATGGTCGAGGTGCAGATCAGTGACGGCTCGGACGGGACGCTCAGTGCCCGGCAGTGTGGGGCGAGCGCGGCGGCCACGGCCTGGACCACGACCGCGTGTTCATGCTGGTCCTTGGCCGAGCAGAGAAGTGCCGCCGCACGGCGGCGGTCCTCGGCGGGGTCGGCGCTGCGCGCGGCCGAGCCGGCCAGCGGGTTGGCGACGACGGCGGGACCGTCCCTGGAGACCAGTAGTTCCGGGCTGGCGCCCACCAGGGTCCGTCCGCCCGGCAGGTCGATGGCGAAGACGTGGCCGTGCGGATCGCGCACCGCCAGGCGCCGGACCATCGAGGCGACGTCGGCGGGCTCGGGCCTCGTCAGCTCCAGGGACCTGGCCAGCACCACCTTCTCCACCGATCCGGTGCGGAGCAGTTCCAGTACCCGCCGGACGCCTTCCAGGTGGCCCGCGGGTGTGGGGACGGGGGTGATCCGCCATGGCCGCGTGCTCTCCCTGCGTGGCGGCTCGCCGGGCAGGAAGGGGTCGGCCCAGCGGGTGCGCAGGGGAGTGACCAGGTGCGCCGAGGCGGGGTCGTCGAACGGGACCGCACCGAGGATCAGGTCGCCGTGCCCGCGTACGCTCTGGGCCAGTTCCCGCAGGGTGCGCACGGGGGGCAGCACGGCGGCGACGCCTCCGGCGAGGAGGGTGTGCCGGGGAGAGGAGAAGATCGATGAGGAGCCTGGCCGGTACTCGTCGAGAAGCTCGGTGGCGCTGACCGCCTCGTATGCGATAGTCAAAGCTGACCTTTCGGGGGATTTCATGCCCGGAGCGTGGCGCCGCCGTCCACGTACAGGTCTTGCATGGTGATGTGCCGGGCACGGTCCGAGGCGAGGAACAGCACCGCCTCGGCGATGTCCGAGGGATCGGCCAGCCGGCCCAGCGGAATGCCCACGCGGTAGGAGGACGGATCTCCCTCAAGCACGCTGCGGGGGTCGAGCCCCGCCTGCATCGCGGTGTCCGTCGATCCGGGCGAGACCACGTTGCAGCGGATGCCGTGGCGGGCGAGTTCCAGTCCGGCGCATCGGGTGAACATGACCGCGGCGGCCTTGGAGGCCGCGTATGCCGCCATGCCGACGCGCGGCACGCCCGCGGCGTTGGAGGCCACGGTGACGACCGTCCCGCGACCGCGGGGGATCATGCGGCGGGTCACGGCGCGGACGGCGTGGAAGACCCCGCCGGCGTTCACCGCGAACACGTGCTCCCAGTCATCGGTGCTCAGATCGGTCACCGCGCCGGTACGCAGCACGCCCGCGACGTTGACCAGGACGCCGATCGGTCCCAGTTCGTTCTCGACCCTGCTGACGACGGCGTCAACCTGGCCGGGGTCCCTGACATCGGCCAGGTGGCGGGCGATCGGCTCTGGCCGGCTCTCCCAGGGCTCGTCGCGCACATCGACTCCGGCCACGATCATCCCGGCACGGGCGAGAGCCGTCGCGACGGCGGCTCCGATGCCTCCCGCGGCGCCCGTGACAAGGGCCACCGCCCCGGGGAGGCCGGGATGGTCTTGCCTGTTGGTCACATACACCTCACTAAAATGTTTAGGTTAGCCTTACCTCACTTGCACCGTGTGTCAGGGGTGGGTCAGGTGGGCGTGGAAGGTGATCTGGTCATGATGATATGCCTCTTGACGTCGGCGTCAATAAGGGGAATCTTAGGTGAGGCTTGCCTAATTAAAACCTGTCTCAGGGGTCTCTCCGGTCACTCGTTCGGCGCCGTGGCCAGGTCTTCCTCCGAGAGTGCCGAGTGATCCTTCATCCGCGCCCCCGGATGCCTGGATCCGGGAGGGGAGCGACGGTCGTCACGTGTCCATCCGGCAGGTGACCTCCGTGCGCGTCGCTCGCCTCCCCTCCCTGAGAGGGGCACACGATTCCGATCTCCGGGCCAGCTGCCCGGGATGTTCCCCGCTGGAGGTATTCGATGACCAATCCGTTCGACGACGAGAGCGCGCCGTTCCTGGTGCTGGTGAACGCGGAGGGGCAGCACTCGCTGTGGCCCGCGTTCGCCGACGTCCCCGGGGGCTGGGAGGTCGCCCACGGTGAGGACTCCCGCGCCGGGTGCCTGGCCTACGTCGAAGGCTCCTGGACCGACATGCGCCCCAGGAGCCTTGTCAGCGCGATGGGCGGCTGAGCGCCGGACCCTTCGCGGCCCCGTGCGATCCTCGGGGTCGCGAGGGCCCTCGCGGCGGTCCGGGAGACGGCGAAGGGCGCCCTCACGGACCGGGAGGTCTCGCGGGGGCGCCCTTCGAGGCGGGTCAGCTGGCCCAGTCGAGCAGCGGGCGTGTGTTGCTGGGGTGGCGGAGCTTGGAGAGCGACTCCTTCTCCAGCTGGCGGATGCGCTCGCGGGTCAGGCCGAGGTGCTTGCCGATCTCGTCGAGAGTGTGGGGCTTACCGTCGATGAGGCCGAAGCGCAAAGCCATGATCTTGGCTTCCCGTGGGGAGAGGTTGCCGAGCACACCGCGCAACTGCTCGCCCAGCAGCTGGCGGTCGACGACCTCCGAGGCCTCGGGCGAGTCGATGTCCTCGATGAGGTCACCGATGGTGGTCTCGCCGTCCTCGCCGATGGTGGCGTTGAGGCTGATCGGCTGGCGGCTGGTGCGCAGCAGCTCCTCGATCTGGTCGGGAGTCTTGTCCAGCTCCACGGCAAGCTCGTCCGGCGTGGGCTCGCGGCCCAGGCGCTGGTGCATGTCGCGCTCGATGCGCGACAGCTTGGAGAGCATCTCCAGCACGTGCACCGGCAGCCTGATGGTGCGGGCCGAGTCGGCGAAGCCGCGCTGGATGGCCTGGCGGATCCACCACATGGCGTAGGTGGAGAACTTGTAGCCCTTGGTGTAGTCGAACTTCTCCACCGCGCGGATCAGGCCGAGGTTGCCCTCCTGGACCACGTCGAGCAGGGCCATGCCCCGGTCCGTGTACTTCTTCGCCACGGAGACGACCAGGCGGAGGTTGGCCTCCAGCATGTGGTCCTTGGCCCGGCGGCCGTCCTCGGCGATCCACTCCAGGTCGTCGCGCATGACCGTGGACAGGCCCGGCTCGGCCTCCAGCTTGGACTCGGCGTACAGGCCGGCCTCGATGCGCTTGGCCAGCTCGACCTCCTGGGCGGCGGTGAGCAGAGTGCGACGGCCGATCGACTTCAGATAGGTGTGCACGGAGTCGCCCATCACGGAGGAGTGGTCGTCCAGGTCAAAGGTCGACTCGGTCTCCGTCTCGGCCTCCGGCTCCTCCGGGGGGTTCCACTCGTCGTCCGCCTCCACCGCGGCGTCCTTGGCCTTGGCCTTGGCCACGGCCTCGGTCTTGGCCGACGCCTTCTTCGCGGGTGCGGGCTTCGCCTTGCGGGCGGTGCTCTTGCGGGTGGTGGTCTTCGCCGCCTTGGCGGTGGCAGGGGAGAGCACTGGCTCGTTCTCAGCGGCCAGGCTGACGCCGGCCTCGGTGAGCTCTCGCAGGATCGCCCTGCCCTCGGTGGGGCTGATGCCCGCCTCGGCGAAGGCGTGACGCAGCTCCGCGAGTGAAAGGTGGCCCTGAACTCGCCCTCGGTCAATGAGCTGTTCGAGGGTCGTCGGGGCTTCAGATGAGGCCGCCACGGCGGTCGGGGGCATGAGGACACCTCCTCCATCACGGAGTCGTCTGATTACGGTTTTCAGTCGTCGGGTGGGGCGGTCTGGGGCCGCTCGGCGCACCAGTACCAATAACCACAGCCAAGAACTTTCTGTTCCCGACTTGACTCGGAAAATATGATGGGTGGACCGTCCTCTCGGCGATCCACCCGCGTATGAGTGCCTGGTACGGCCCTATTCGGTCACGTCCGAGGAATCCTCGATCACGTCCAGAGGGCCCTCGACCATGGGCATCGGGAAGGGTTCGGCCTCCTCCATGCGGTGCTCCGTCCAGTAGCCGACGACCTTCTCCGGATCCGGGTTGACCTTCTCGGAGATCACATAGCCCTCCGAGGACGGGGGCGGTGCCGTCGGCGACGGCACCTGCGAGGGCGGGCCGCCCCAGGGCGAGGACGGGGCGGGGTCGTGCGGAGCGACCGGCACCGGCTCGCCCGATGTTCTCCCGGTCTTCCCGATGCCTCCCGCCGCGGCGGCCGCCGTGACGGAGATGCCACCGGCCAGGACCAGGCTCACGATTCCAGCCGAGACCCATGTCTTCCGGGTGACGTTCATCGAGATTGTCCTCCTGCTTCGGCTATCCCTTGGACGTGTGACAGCGTCTTCACGGTTCCCGGTCACGACCATAACGGAGAGTTTCCAGGTCCGGCTTGCCGTTGGCCAAAAGCGGTATTTCGGTCATTACGATCAGCTCGGCGGGGGCCGCGTAGGCAGGTAGCCGCTCCTTGGTGAAGGCGCGCAACTCGGCCAGGGACGGCGGGGCCTGCGAAACGACGAAGGCCACCACCCGCTCGCCCCACTCGGGATCGGGGCGGCCGACCACGGCGGCGTCGATGATCGCGGGATGCTCGGCCACCGCGGCGGCCACCGCCGCGGCGACGACCTTCTCGCCCCCGGTGTTGATGACGTCGTCGGCCCGCCCCAGCACGCGCAGCCGCCCGTCGTCCAGGGTGCCCAGATCCGAGGTGAGGAACCAGTCACCGTCGCGCACGGCCTCGGTGAGGCCGCGTTGGAGCCGGTAGCCGGAGAACAGCACCGGCCCGCTCAGGCGGATCCGGCCGTCGCCGCCGATGCCGACGCCCACCCCGTCGAGGGGCTCGCCGTCGTAGACGCACCCGCCGCAGGTCTCGCTCATGCCGTACGTGGTGACCACCCGTGCGCCGGCCGCGCGGGCCGCGTCGAGCAGGTCGGGGGGAGCGGCGGCACCGCCGAGCAGGATCGTCTTGAACACCGACAGATCCGCGTGGAGCAGGCGGCGCAGCTGGGTGGGCACCAGCGAGACATGGTCCGCACCGCTGGCGAGCACCGCCTCGGGGGAGAACCCCTCGTGCGTGATCGGCTCGGTCCCGCCCAGTAGCGACCTGACCAGAACCTGCAGGCCGGACACGTGGGAGGGGGGCAGGCAGCAGAGCCAGCGCTCGCTCGCCTCCGCGCCCAGGCGCCGCAGCGAGGCCGACGCCGAAGCCCTCAGCGCCTCGGCCGACAGTTGCACGCCCTTCGGAGTGCCGGTCGAACCGCTGGTGGCGATGACCACCGCCACCTCGGCGGGCACGCCGACGCCGTCCTCGCGGCGGACCCCGTCGACGTGGGTCGGGCGCAGCGCCTCCAGCGTCGCCCGCAGTGCGGGGGCGGGCAGGGAGGGGGAGAGGGGCAGGATGGCCGGGCCCTGGCCGTCCAGTGCCGAGCCGACGGCCCGGAACAGCTCCGGACCCGCCGCGGACACCACGGCATGCAGTTCTCGTTGCACGGAAAGCCACTCCTCGTGCACAGGAATGGTCATCACAGTCGTAAGGTTAGTGCCGAAAGCCGGACAACGGCCGGGGACGGCCCCGGCACAGCGGAGGGGGCGAAGCAATCGTGGGCACGGAGAGAGTCGAGCCGGGCGCGAACGAGCAGGTGGCGGCGGAGACGACTCCCGAGCGGGACGGTGCGGTCGACTGGAAGAGGTCCGGCCAGTACGAGGACATCGTCTACGAGACCGGCGAGGGCATCGCCAAGATCACGATCAACCGTCCGGAGCGGCACAACGCGTTCCGTCCGACCACGCTCTTCGAGCTCAAGGAGGCCTTCAACGCCGCTCAGGAGGACTCCGAGGTCGGTGTGATCATCTTCACCGGTGCGGGCGACAGGGCCTTCTGCTCCGGCGGCGACCAGAAGATCCGCGGTGACGACGGCTACGTCGACAAGTCCACTCCGCACGTGGGCAGGCTCAACGTTCTGGACCTGCAGGTCCAGATCCGCCGCTGCCCCAAGCCGGTCATCGCGATGATCGCCGGTTACGCCATCGGCGGCGGCCACGTGCTGCACGTGTGCTGCGACCTGTCCATCGCCGCCGACAACGCGGTCTTCGGCCAGACCGGTCCCAAGGTCGGTTCCTTCGACGGCGGCTACGGCTCCTGGCTGCTGGCCGAGACCGTGGGCCTGAAGCGGGCCCGCGAGATCTGGTACCTCTGCCGCCAGTACGACGCGCAGACCGCCCTGAACTGGGGCCTGGTCAACGCGGTCGTTCCGCTCGCCGAGCTTGAGGCCGAGACGGTCAGATGGGCCAGGGAGATGCTGGAGAAGTCGCCGCTGGCACTGCGCATGCTCAAGGGCGCGCTGAACGCGGTGACCGACGGTGCCGCCGGGATGCAGCAGTTCGCCGGCGACGCCACCCTGCTCTACTACATGAGCGAGGAGGCACAGGAGGGCCGCGACGCGTTCAAGGAGAAGCGCGCCCCCGACTTCGGCAGGTTCCCGCGCCGCCCCTAGGGGCAGCGAAGATCTGAACGGGTTCGGTCCCGAGGCGCACCGTCCCGCGTAGGCGAGGCCGGTTTCGCGCGCCTCGGGATGGACCTACCCCCCCGGGGTGCGGAGTCAAGGAGGCGATGCGGTCAACGACCCCCTCCTGAAGGAGGGGGCTTGAGGCGCGGTAACGCGCTTTGAAGCCCCGCGTTGACCAGCCCTGGCCGTCAGCTCAAGGAGGTGCGTTTTGATGGCCACGTTGAACACGAGATCGCAGACCCACCGGCGGGTGCTTCCTCAGCCTGCCGCTCTGGAATCCGTGGGAGCAGACACGCCCGAGGGTGGGCACGAAACGGCTCACGG
>NZ_JBEXGU010000273.1:0-8016 GCF_040607515.1 Streptosporangium sp. NPDC005286
AGGACTACCTCGACCAGCAAGGCATCCCGCGCTTGCGTTCCTGGCGAGCCGCCAGCTGACCCGACAGCGAACAAGATCCCCGACAGAGTCAAGCTCAGGGCGTGTCATCACCAAGGGCAAGAAGGAGAGCCGGTACCGAGGCGTCAGCGGTTCGGCGGCTTCGAGGCGTTCGGTTTGACGTGCACATGCGTATCGCGCCGAGTCGAAATCAGCTCGGCAAGCACGGGACAACGCGCACAGGAAAGGGCGAGATCGAATGGTGAAAGTCTCTCGTACGGCCATCGCGGCAGCCGTGACCGCTGCGGCAACCGGATTTACCATCCTCGTCGCGTCGCCGGCGCAGGCCGACTATTCCGACTGCATCTCATACCTCGAAGGAGGGAGGTATCAGATAAGCCCCCCGAGAAGGGACGCCTGCCGGGTCGGCGCCACTTCCGCGGCCGGAAGCTGGTTCCTCTGCTGGGACGGCCTCGTGGACACGCGAATTCCGTCGGGGGTGGCCGCAGCAGCCTGTGATCGGGCGAAACAGTAGCGGTGGTGCGTTTCACGAACCCCCTCGGACAGGCGCTCGGCGGCAGGAGTGCCTACAGCGGCCGAGCGCATCCGTGGTCCGCGTCATGGACGTAAACGGCCGCGGTGCCGTGTCAATCTCGAATTCAATCAGGTATCAGGAGCGGGTCATGGGCAAGAAGCGAATGCTGGCCGGACTGATCGTGGCCGGCGTCATCGGAACATTCTCCATCGCCGCCACGCCCGCCCAGGCGTCGACGTCACCTGCGGCGATGGCCGACTACTGCGACAGGAACCCGCCTGGATCCGGTTCGGTACCCGGGGACCGGTTCGCGGGCGAGCGCCCGATCGCCTGCGGAAAATGCTACGAACAAGGACTCTATCTGCGGGCGAAGGGTCAGATCTCACAATTCTGGTGTGAATACTTTAACGTCTTTAAATATGCAAGGATATACGTCAAGTAACGAACGAGTCCGCTGGTCCGCAGCGCACCGCTCCCCGCGCACGCGAAGAAGCTCCCCCGCCTACGACGACGCGGTTGCGCGGGGGAGCCGACGGCGTCCGGCCGTGCCGGGGAGGCCACCCGTTCGACTCCATCATCCTGGGTCAGTGACGTAACAACTGGACGATGGCGACGGTACCCACCGCCACGATGAGGATGCGCAGCACCGCGGGGCTGAGGCGGCGGCCTACCTTGGCCCCGACCGGGCCGCCGAAGGCGGAACCGGCCGCGATGAGTACGACGGCCATCCAGTCGAAATCCGCGGAGAAGAGGAAGAAGAGCGCAGCGACGGTGTTGACGACGGCGACAAGGACGTTCTTGACGGCATTGAGACGTTGCAAGGTCTCGTCGAGGAGTACCCCCATCAGGGACATGTAGATGATTCCCTGGGCGGCGGGGAAGTAGCCACCGTAGACGCTGGCGAGTGTCAGTCCGGTGAGAAGCAGCGGGCCTCCGTCGGGGCGGGCGGAACCGCTGGTGCGTTCGCGGCGGCGCCGTACGCTTCTGCTGATCCGGGGCTGGAGGATGACCAGGACGAGGGCGAGGCCCACCAAGGCGGGCACGATCTTCTCGAACGCCGTGGCGGGCAGGGCCAGCAAAAGCGTGGCGCCCGTGAGGCCGCCGAGCAGGGCGCCGGCGCTCATCTTCAGGATGCGCCGGCTCTGGCCGCTGAGCTCCGCGCGATAACCGATGGCCCCGCTGATGGAGCCGGGTATCACGCCGAGTGCATTGGAGACCGCGGCGGTGACGGCCGGCATTCCGGTGGCGAGCAGAACGGGAAAGGTGATCAGTGATCCGGAGCCGACCACGGTGTTGATGGCGCCGGCGCTGACGCCGGCCGCGAAGACGGCGAGCATCTCCCACGGCGTCACGCTGTCCCCTCCCTCACGGAATCGGCGTCCATGCCCGGCCAGGCGGCGCGCGTGGGCCATGCTTCGCGGCGTACCGGACCGAGCGACCCCGGAACCAGCGACCCGGTGGCGGCCCGGCCGGCTGTGCGGATGGAGTCGCAGACCGAGGAGCACAACGCGGCGGTGACGCCTGCCGCGGCCAGGGCGGGCGATAGGGTAGGCGATTCCGTCTGACGGCCGGTGTCCGGCGAGATTCTCACGCGGCCGACGCTAAACCGGAAATACTTCGGCGCTCAGCGAAGTATCCCGACCCCGGACGAGGTGACGCTCTACCTGCCGGCCGAGTGGTCGGGGCATCGAGACCACCTTCGGCCTGAACGCCATCCTCGACAGCCTGCAGGCACGCCTCGCAGCGCTTCGGCGCGGGACCTTTCCGTTTATAGCCGCATATGCCCTGTCTGTGAATATTGATGTTTTCTTGACGCCTGGCCATGAATCGATGGGCTCTGACGTCAGTAGTGTGCATTGCGTCTTTACGGATAGTTGATGTGGGGGGCCGACAGTGGCCGGCACGACTGGGCCACTACAGACGTGGCTGCTCAAGGGCTTACAGACCGACCGTAAGCAGATCGAGCACGGTCCGCACAAGAAGCACACGTGGTGGCAGGTCATGTGCCTCACGGGCGTCGACTACTTCTCCACCCTCGGTTACCAGCCGGGCATCGCGGCGCTCGCGGCCGGCGCGCTGTCGCCGCTGGCGACGCTGCTGCTGGTCATGCTCACCCTGTTCGGGGCGCTGCCCGTCTACCGCAGGGTCGCGGAGGAGAGCCCGCACGGCCAGGGCTCGATCGCGATGCTGGAAAAGCTGGCCCCGCAGTGGTGGGGCAAGTTGTTCGTGCTCGCTCTACTCGGGTTCGCCGCCACCGACTTCGTCATCACGATGACGCTCTCGGCCGCCGACGCGACGGCCCACATCCTGGAGAACCCGTTCGTCCCCGACTTCCTGTCGGGCCAGCGGGTGCTGGTCACGCTCGTGCTGCTCGCCCTGCTCGGCGGGGTGTTCCTGATGGGCTTCAGCGAGGCGATCGGCATCGCCGTCGTCCTCGTGGGCGTCTACCTCGTGCTCAACGCGATCGTGGTGGCTGTGGCCGTCACGCACGTGCTCGATGCCCCCAACCTGGTCATCGACTGGCAACACGCGCTGACCACGACCTACACCAGCCCGATGGCCATGATCGGGCTTTCCCTGCTGGTGATGCCGAAGCTCGCGCTGGGCCTGTCGGGTTTCGAGACGGGCGTCGCGGTGATGCCGATTGTCAAGGGCGACGTCCAGGCCCGGATCAAGGGAACCAAGCGGCTGCTGACCTCGGCGGCCATCATCATGAGCGTCTTTCTGATCTTCAGCAGCCTCGTCACCACCGTGCTGATCCCGGAGCAGGAGTTCGAGGAGGGCGGCAAGGCCTCAGGACGGGCGCTGGCATTCCTGGCGCACGGTTTCCTCGGCGACTGGTTCGGCACGTTGTACGACGTCAGCACCATCGCGATCCTCTGGTTCGCCGGGGCGTCGGCGATGGCGGGTCTGATCAATCTGGTGCCGCGCTACCTGCCCAGGTACGGCATGGCGCCCGACTGGACGCGGGCCGTACGCCCGCTGGTCCTGGTGTTCAGCGCGATCGGCTTCGCCATCACGATCATCTTTGACGCCGACGTCGAAGCCCAGGGCGGTGCCTACGCCACCGGTGTGCTCGTGCTGATCCTGTCCGCCTCCGTCGCCGTGACGCTGTCCGCGTGGCGCAAGGGCCAGACCAGGCTGATGGGCGGCTTCGCCGCCGTCTCCGCCGTCTTCGCCTTCACGCTGGTGGACAACGTGGTCGAGCGCCCGGACGGGGTGAAGATAGCGTCCTTCTTCATCGTGGCGATCATCGTGACCTCGCTCATCTCCCGGACGACCCGCTCCACCGAGCTGCGCGTCACCAAGGTGACCTATGACCCGCTGGCCGGGCAGTTCGTCAACGGGGCCTGCGGCGAGGTGCACCTGATCGCCAATGAGCCGCACGAACGTGACCAGGCCGAGTACAACGACAAGCTGCGCGAGCAGTGGCTCAACCACCGCCTGCGCAGCTCGGAGCAGGTCATGTTCGTCGAGGTGACGGTCGTCGACGCCTCGGAGTTCGAGACCGAGCTGGTCGTGCACGGCGAGGAACGCTTCGGCCACCGGATCCTGCGCTTCGAGAGTCCCACGGTGCCCAACTCGCTGGCCGCGCTCCTGCTCGACCTGCGTGACCGTACGGGCCGGATACCGCACATCTACTTCCACTGGACCGAGGGCAATCCGGTGGCGGCGATGCTGCGCTACCTGCTGTTCGGCGGCGGAGACGTACCACCGATGACCCGAGAGGTCCTCCGCCAGGCGGAACCGGACATCACCCGCAGGCCGCACGTCCACGTCGGGTGAGCCGCACTCCTCGGTGAAGTGCAGGTCCTGCCGGTCGAGGTCGCCGCAGGCGCGCCTGTCTCGACGGCACTCCTGTGCGCCGTTTCCGCCGTGCCGTCAAGAAGGTGTCAACGGTTGGCCTGCGGGCGTATGAAATGCGTTAAGGACGGCAAAATCTCCCAAATATCCCGCTTTTCTATGGGTGTTAGAAGAGCAAACATTCGGATTAGAGGAGTGGGGATGGCCGACGTCATCTTCGTCGCCCTGACGGTCGCGTTGTTCGTGATCTTCGGGTTCGTCGTCAAGGCGGTGGAGCGCCTGTGAGCGCCATCAACGCCATCGGCCTTGTGGTGGCCGTCGGTCTGGTGATCTTCATGGTCGCGGCCCTGCTGTTCCCGGAGCGGTTCTAGTGAGTACCACAGCAGCCGGGATCATTTTCGTCGCATCCCTCATCATCGCCCTCGCGCTGACGCACAGGCCGCTCGGCGACTACATGTACCGCGTGTACTCGGGCGTCAGGCACAACGTCGTCGAGCGCGGCATCTACCGCCTGCTCGGCGTCCGCCCGGACGCCGAGCAGCGGTGGGGGGTTTACGCCCGCAGCGTGCTGGCGTTCTCCGTCGTGTCGATCCTGTTCGTGTACGGCATGCAGCGCTTGCAGGACAAGTTGTGGTTGTCACTCGGCTTCGACCCGGTGCCCGACCACATCGCATGGAACACCGCGATCAGCTTCGTCACCAACACCAACTGGCAGGCCTACTCGGGTGAGTCCACCATGGGCCACCTGGTGCAGATGGCCGCGCTGGCCGTACAGAACTTCGTGTCCGCCTCCGTCGGCATGGCGGTGGCGATCGCGCTGGTGCGCGGCTTCGCCCGCAACCGGGCTGACACCATCGGCAACTTCTGGGTCGACCTGGTGCGCGGTACGGTCCGTATCCTGCTGCCCATCGCCTTCGTCGGCGCACTGGTGCTGGTGGCCGGCGGTCTGGTGCAGAACCTCTCCTCCCCGCATGAGCTGAGCACCCTGGCCGGCGGCACCCAGTCGATCACCGGCGGCCCGGTAGCCAGCCAGGAGGTCATCAAGGAGCTCGGCACCAACGGCGGCGGCTTCTACAACACCAACTCGGCGCACCCGTTCGAGAACGCCACCAGCTGGACCAACTGGTTCGAGATCTTCCTGATCCTGCTCATCCCGTTCGCCATGCCGCGCACCTTCGGCAAGCTGGTCGGCCAGGTCAGGCAGGGTTACGCGATCCTCGCCGTGATGGCGACCATCGCCATCACCAGTGTCGCGCTGACCAACGTCTTCGAGCTGGGCGCCAACGCCACCGTGCCGCAGGCCGTCGGCTCGGCGATGGAGGGCAAGGACGTCAGGTTCGGCGTCTCCAACTCCGCGACGTTCGCCGCGGCGACGACTCTCACGAGCACCGGCGCGGTCAACTCCTTCCACGACTCCTACACCCCGCTCGGCGGCATGATGACGCTGTTCAACATGATGCTGGGCGAGGTCGCACCCGGCGGCGTGGGAGCGGGCCTGTACGGCATGCTCGTGCTGGCCGTGATCACGGTCTTCGTGGCCGGGCTCATGGTCGGCCGTACCCCCGAATACCTGGGCAAGAAGATCGGCGCCCGCGAGATCAAGCTGGCCTCGATGTACTTCCTGGTCACCCCGATCCTCGTGCTCGTCGGTACGGCTGTCGCCATGGGCAACGAAGCGGGTCTGGCGGCCATGCTGAACAGCGGCCCACACGGGTTCTCCGAGATCCTCTACGCCTTCACCAGCGCCTCGAACAACAACGGCTCCGCGTTCGGCGGCGTCACCGTCAACACGCCGTGGTACGACGTGGCGCTCGGCCTGTGCATGGTGCTCGGCCGCTTCCTGCCGATCATCTTCGTGCTGGCCCTGGCCGGATCGCTGGCCAGGCAGGCCCCGGTTCCCGAGTCCGCAGGCACGCTGCCCACCCACCGGCCGCAGTTCGTCGGCATGGTGGTCGGCGTCACGATCATCCTGGTCGCCCTGACCTTCCTCCCGGCCCTGGCGCTGGGCCCGCTCGCAGAAGGAATCAGCTAATGTCCACCCCAGTGCTCGAGGCGCCGGGACAGGCGCCGACGCCGCAGAAGAACGGCAGGGTCGGCGGTGGTCTGCTCGACCCCAAGCAGTTGATCAAGTCACTGCCCGACGCGTTGAAGAAGCTGAACCCGGTCTCGCTGTGGCGCAACCCGGTGATGCTGATCGTGGAGATCGGCGCGCTGGCCACCACAGTCCTCGCTGCCACCAGCGAGTCGTCGTTCTTCGCCTGGGCCATCGCCGTCTGGCTGTGGCTGACGGTGGTCTTCGCCAACCTCGCCGAGGCCGTCGCGGAGGGCCGTGGAAAGGCGCAGGCCGCCACGCTCCGTGCCGCCAAGCGCGACACCACCGCCCGCCGTCTCTCCGGCTGGGCGCCGGGCGCGAACGTGTCCTCGTGGGACACCGTCGGCGCGCCGGAGCTCAAGCAGGGCGATCACGTGATCGTCGAAGCCGGGGAGATCATCCCCGGCGACGGTGACGTGATCGAGGGCATCGCCTCGGTCGACGAGTCGGCCATCACCGGCGAGTCCGCACCCGTGATCCGCGAATCGGGTGGTGACCGCTCGGCGGTGACCGGCGGCACCAGGGTGTTGTCCGACCGGATCATCGTCCGCATCACCCAGAAGCCGGGCGAGAGCTTCATCGACCGGATGATCGCCCTCGTCGAGGGTGCCGACCGGCAGAAGACGCCCAACGAGATCGCGCTGAACATCCTGCTGGCCGCTTTGACGATCATCTTCCTGGTCGCCACCGTCACCATGCAGCCGATGGCGATCTACGCCAAGAACGTCAACCCCGGCATCGCCGACTCTCTCGCCCTGACGGGCGACGGTGTCACCGGCGTCGTGCTGGTCTCGCTGCTGGTCTGCCTCATCCCGACCACGATCGGCGCGCTGCTGTCGGCCATCGGTATCGCGGGCATGGACCGGCTGGTCCAGCGCAACGTCCTGGCCATGTCCGGCCGCGCGGTCGAGGCGGCAGGAGACGTCAGCACCCTGCTACTCGACAAGACCGGCACGATCACGCTGGGCAACAGGCAGGCATCGGAGTTCCAGCCCGCCTCGGGGATCTCCGCCGCCGACCTGGCCGCTGCCGCGCAGCTTGCGAGCCTCGCCGACGAGACGCCTGAGGGCCGCTCGATCGTGGTCTACGCCAAGCAGGCGTACGGCCTGCGCGAACGTCAGCCAGGTGAGCTCGCCCACGCCGAGTGGGTGGAATTCACCGCCCAGACCCGCATGTCGGGGGTCAACGTCGACGGCCGGCAGGTGCGTAAGGGCGCGGCGACGGCCGTGATGAAGTGGATACGCGAGAACGGCGGCCGCGCGACCGAGGAGGTCGGCCACCTGGTCGACGGCATCTCGGCCTCGGGCGGCACCCCGCTGGTCGTCGGTGAGATCGCCGACGGTAAGGCGCGGGTGCTGGGGGTCATTCATCTCAAGGACGTCGTCAAGCAGGGCATGCGCGAGCGGTTCGACGAGATGCGCCGGATGGGCATCCGCACCGTCATGATCACCGGTGACAACCCGCTCACCGCCAAGGCGATCGCCGACGAGGCCGGGGTGGACGACTTCCTGGCCGAGGCGACCCCCGAGGACAAGCTCGCGCTGATCAGGTCGGAGCAGGAGGGCGGCCGGCTGGTCGCGATGACCGG
>NZ_JBEXGU010000274.1:0-8001 GCF_040607515.1 Streptosporangium sp. NPDC005286
CCCGTCCGCGGCCAGGCCCGCGCCTCACTCAGCAACTCGACCGCCCCAGCCGACCAGTCCACATGCGGCGACGGCTCATCCACATGCAACGTCCTGGGCAACACCCCATGACGGATCGACTGGACGAGTTTGATCACGCCGCCGACGCCCGCCGCCGCCTGTGCGTGACCGATGTTCGACTTGAGCGAGCCCAGCCAGAGCGGCCGACCGGCGGGCCGCCCCTGACCGTACGTCGCGATGATCGCCTGTGCCTCGATCGGGTCACCCAGCCTGGTGCCGGTGCCGTGCGCCTCGACCAGGTCCACGTCCGCCGGGGAGAGCCGTGCCCCGGCGAGTGCCTGCCGGATCACCCGCTGCTGCGCCGGGCCGTTCGGGGCCGTCAGCCCGTTCGAGGCGCCGTCCTGGTTCACCGCCGAACCCCGGACCACCGCCAGTACCTCGTGTCCCAGCCGTCGTGCGTCCGACAGGCGTTCCACCAGCAGGAACCCGACACCTTCGGCCCAGCCGGTGCCGTCGGCCGCCCCGGCGAACGCCTTGCAACGGCCGTCCACCGACAGGCCGCGCTGGCGCGAGAACTCCACGAACCCCTGCGGCGACGCCATCACCGAGACGCCCCCGGCCAGCGCCAGGTCGGACTCGCCCGAGCGCAGCGACTGCACCGCCAGGTGCAGGGCGACCAGCGAGGACGAGCAGGCCGTGTCGACCGTGACCGCGGGCCCCTCGAACCCGAACGTGTACGCGATCCGGCCCGACGCCACACTGCGCAGCGTGCCGATGCCCAGGTGGCCTTCCAGTTCCTCGGGCGTCCTGGAACCGGCGGCGTAGTCACCGCCCGCGAGCCCCGCGAACACCGCCGTACGGCTGCCTCGGAGCGGAGCCGGATCGATGCCGGCCTGCTCGAACACCTCCCAGGCGCTCTCCAGGAGCAGCCGCTGCTGCGGGTCGATCGCCAGCGCCTCGCGCGGCGAGATCCCGAAGAACTCCGCGTCGAAGCCCGCGACGTCACTCAGAAAGCCGCCGTACCGGGTGTACGACGTGCCGGGATGGTCGGGATCGGGGTCGAACAGGCCGTCCAGGTCCCAGCCCCGGTCCGCGGGGAACGGTGACACCGCGTCCCGGCCCGCGGCGACCAGATCCCACAGGTCCTCCGGCGAGTTCACGTCGCCGGGGAACCGGCAGGACATTCCCACGATCGCGATCGGCTCCCTGCCCGCGGACTCGACCTCGTGCAGCCGCCCTCGCAGACTGTGGACATCGGCGATCGCGCGTTTCAGGTATTCGCGAAGCTTCTCGTCGGCCATGGTGGATGCGCTCCTCAGCGTCAAAGGGAGTCGATGTCGTGGTCGAGGAGCCGGAACAGCTCCTCGTCGGTCGCGGAGTCCAGGTCGATGCCCGCGCCCACCGGTGGCGCGACCGTCCCCCACCGGTCGAGCAGGACCCGCATCCGGGTCAGGAGCTCCGCGTACTCGGGGTCGTTCTCGGCACCGGAGGAGAACACCGCCTCCAGGTAGTCGAGTGAGGCCGAGGCGGAGGGGAACCGGACGGCTTCCCCGGACGACGACAGTTCGTTCCTGAGATAGCCGACGATCGCGGCGGGCGTGGGGTAGTCGAAGACCAGCGTGGCCGGCAACCGCAGGCCGGTGGCCGCCCCGAGCCGGTTGCGCAGGTCGACGGCGGTCAATGAGTCCAGGCCAAGCTCCCGGAAGGCCCGTCCGAGGTCGATGGCGCTCGCGCCGTCGTGCCCCAGGACGACTGCCGACTCGGCGCGGACCAGCTCGACCAGCGCCTCGTCCAGCTCGGCTCCGGCCAGCGTGGCGATCGACCTGGTCACGGGTTCCGCCACGGTCGGCACCTCAAGCGGCCTGCCTCCGGCAGGCACGGCGTCGAGCCAGAAGCGGCGGTGGCGGAAGGAGTAGGTCGGCAGCGGTACCCGGCGGGCGCCGGAGTACACCGCCCGCCAGTCCACCGGGACACCTCGGACGTACACCTCCGCCAGAGACGTGCGGAACCGGTCGAGGCCGCCGTGGTCGCGGCGCAGCGATCCCGCCACGACCGCGCCCGGCCTGGCGGTGCCTTCGAGGGTCTCCTGGATGCCGGAGGTCAGCACCGGATGGGGGCTGACCTCGATGAACACGTCGTATCCCCGCTCGGCCAGCGCACGGGTGGCCTCCTCGAACCGGACCCGCTCACGGAGGTTCGCGTACCAGTAGTCCGCGTCCATCGGCGCCGTGCCGATCCAGTCGGCGGTGACCGTGGACAGGATCGGCACGTCACCGGGACGCGGCCGGATCGGCGCGAGGGCCTCGCCCACCTCCGCGCGGACCCGCTCGACATGTGCGGAGTGGGAGGCGTAGTCCACCGGGATGAGCCGGGCCCGTACGTCCTGCTCCCGGTAGTCGTCGACGAGCCCGGCCACCGCGTCCGGATCGCCGGAGATCACCACCGACGAGGGACCGTTGACGGCGGCCACCGAGACGCGACCCGCCAGCCCGGCGATCCTGGCCTCCACCTCACCCGGTGGCAGCGCCACCGACGCCATGGCTCCGCTCCCGGCCAGGGCCAGGATGGCACGGCTGCGGAGCGCGACGACTCGTGCGGCATCCTCCAGCGACAGGGTTCCGGCCACGCACGCCGCGGCGATCTCGCCCTGGCTGTGCCCGACGACGGCGGCGGGGCGGACACCATAGGACTCCCAGAGGGCGGCCAGCGACACCATCACCGCCCACAGCAACGGCTGGACCACGTCCACCCGGTCCGGATCGGGTGCGCCCGGCACACCACGCAGGACGTCTGCGGGCGACCAGTCCACGTACGGGGAGAGCGCCTGGCCACAGGCCGCCAGCCGGTGGGCGAACACCGGAGCGGAGTCGAGCAGCTCGACCGCCATCCCCGCCCACTGGGACCCCTGCCCGGGGAAGACGAACACCACCCTGCCCTCGCCCTCGACATCCGCGACACCGCGTACCACCCGGGGCGAGGAGGTCCCGGCGGCCAGCGCGCGCAGGCCGGACACGAACCCGTCGGTGTCCTCGGCGAGGACGACGGCGCGATGCTCGAAGGCCGATCGCGTGGTGGCCAGGGAGAGTCCGACGTCCCGGGGGTCGATTTCGGCCGCGTCATCGGAAGCCTCGACGAAGTCGGCCAGGCGGGCGGCCTGGCCGTACAGGGCCTCCGGGGTCCTGCCCGACACCGTCCAGGGGAGCGGTCCGCCGCGCGGCTCCGCCCGGGTGGGCGTCGCCTCGACCGGCGGAGCCTGTTCGATGATCACGTGGGCGTTGGTACCGCTGACCCCGAACGCCGACACCCCCGCCCGGCGCGGCGCGCCCGTCTCCGGCCAGGCCCGCGCCTCGGTGAGCAGTTCCACGGCTCCGGCCGACCAGTCCACGTGCGGCGACGGCTCGTCCACGTGGAGCGTCCTGGGCAGGACGCCGTGGCGGATCGCCTGCACCATCTTGATGATCCCGGCCGCTCCGGCCGCCGCCTGGGTGTGCCCGATGTTCGACTTCAGCGAGCCCAGCCACAGCGGCCGCTCATCGGACCTGTCCTGGCCGTACGTGGCGATGAGCGCCTGCGCCTCGATCGGGTCGCCCAGCGTGGTGCCCGTGCCGTGGCCCTCGACGGCGTCCACCTGCGAGGGCGCGAGCCCGGCGTTGGTGAGCGCCTGCCGGATGACCCGCTGCTGCGACGGGCCGTTCGGCGCCGTCAGCCCGTTGGAGGCGCCGTCCTGGTTCACCGCCGTGCCACGTACCACGGCCAGCACCTCGTGGCCGAGCCGCCGGGCGTCCGCGAGGCGCTCGACGAGGAGCAGGGTCACGCCCTCGGCCCAGCCGGTGCCGTCGGCGGCCCCCGCGTACGCCTTGCATCGGCCGTCGGGGGCCAGCCCGCGCTGCCGGGAGAACTCGACGAACACGGCGGGCGAGGCCATGACCGCGACTCCGCCGGCCAGCGCCAGGTCGGACTCGCCCGAACGCAGCGACTGCACCGCCAGGTGCAGGGCGACCAGCGAGGACGAGCACGCCGTGTCGACCGTGACCGCGGGCCCCTCGAACCCGAACGTGTACGCGATCCGGCCCGACGCCACACTGCCCGCGTTGCCGTTGGCCAGGTAACCCTCCAGCGGGGCGGGCGCCTCCCCCACGCGGGGTGCGTAGTCGTGGTACATCACTCCGGCGAAGACGCCGGTCCTGCTGCCCCGCAGCGTGGCCGGATCGATGCCCGCGCCCTCGAAGGCCTCCCATGCCGTCTCCAGCAGCAACCGTTGCTGGGGGTCGGTCGCCAGTGCCTCGCGCGGCGAGATCCCGAAGAACTCCGCGTCGAACTCGGCCGCCTCGTGCAGGAATCCGCCGTGCTTCGTGTACGACGTACCGGGGTGCGCGGGATCGGCGTCGAACAGCGCCCGCAGGTCCCAGCCCCGGTCGGACGGGAACTCCGAGATCGCGTCGCCGCCCGAGGCGACCAGCCGCCACAGCTCCTCCGGCGAGCTCACCCCGCCGGGCAGCCGGCAGGCCATTCCGACGATCGCGATCGCGTCGTCGCTCACCGGGGCGGGGACGGCCGGGGCGGCGGGCCCGTTCTCGGTCTCCCCGCCGAGTTCCGCCTGGAGGTAGCCGACCAGCGCGGCGGGCGTGGGATGGTCGAAGGTCAGGGTGGCGGGCAGCCGGAGCCCCGTCACCGCGTTCAGCCGGTTGCGCAGCTCGACCGCCGTCAGGGAGTCCAGCCCGAGGTCGCCGAAGGCCCGCCGGGCCGGCACGGTCTCGGCGCCGGTCCCGAGGACCGCCGCCACCTCGGCACGTACCAGGCCGAGCAGGAGTTCGCTCCGCCGGTCGGCGGCGAGTCCGGCCAGCCGCAGTGCGAGCGACGACCGTTCCGCGGCCTCCCGCGCGGGCCGGCGCGGGGGCCGGACGAGACCGCGCAGCAACGGCGGGATCTCCCCCGTGGCGCGCACCGCGGGCAGGTCGAGCAGGACGGGGACCAGAACGGCGGGGCCGAGCCGCAGCGCGGCGTCGAACAGCTCCAGCCCCTCGGCGGTGGGCAGCGGCCGGACCCCGCCGCGCGCGGCCCGCGCCCGGTCGACGTCGGTCAGGTGCGCGGTGACGCCGGTGCTCTGCGCCCACAGGCCCCAGTCCAGGGAGAGCGCGGGCAGGCCCGCGCCGCGGCGGTGCTCCGCGAGGGCGTCGAGGAAGGTGCCGGCCGCCGCGTAGCTCGCCTGCCCCGCACTGCCCAGAACCCCGGCGATCGAGGAGTACAGCACGAACCACGCCAGATCGAGCTCCTTCGTCAGGTCGTGGAGATGCCAGGCCGCGTCGACCTTGGGACGGAGCACCGCGTCGACGCGCTCGGCGGTGAGCGAGGCGATCACACCGTCGTCGACGACACCCGCGGTGTGCACGACGGCGGTCAGCGGATGCTCCGCCGGAATCGCCGTGAGAACCTCCTCCAGGAACGCCCGATCGGCCACGTCCCCCGCCACGATGTCGACGCGGGCACCGAGCCCGGCCAGCTCGGCCCGTAGCTCGGCCGCGCCGGGGGCCTGATCGCCACGGCGGCTGGTGAGGATCAGGTGCCGGGCACCGTGCCCGGTCACGACGTGCCGGGCGAGCAGGCCACCGAGCCCTCCGGTGCCGCCGGTGATCAGCACGGTCCCTTCCGGGTTCAGGGGCGCGGCTCCGATGGCCGGACCGCCCGTCGCCCGGACCAGGCGCGGCACCAGGATCCGATCTCCCCGTACCGCCAGCTGCGGCTCACCGGCGGCCAGCCGGCGAACGGTCTCCGCGCTGAGGTCGCGGTCACCGTCGACCAGGACGATCCGCCCCGGCTGCTCCGACTGGGCCGAGCGCACGAGTCCCCACACGGCGGCCGCACGCGGATCAACGGTCTCCTCCTCGGAGGAGGCCACCGCGTTCCTGGTGACCACGACCGCGCGGGCGGAACCGGCGCGCTCCTCCCCCAGCCATCGCCGTAGCTCGGCCAGTACCCGGTTCGTCACCTCGTGGACGGCGGGCACCACGCCCGCCGACGGATCCGGGCCGGCATCGCCGGAGATGACGACGACATCGGTGACATCCGCGTCGGCGGGATCGATGGTGGGCGGCTCGACCCAGCCGATCTGGAAGAGCGAGTCGCGCGACGCCGATCGCGCCTCGCGCAGCCGGCCCGCCTCGATCAGGCGGGAACGCAGCCCCTCGACGGATGCGACGGGCGCTCCCGTGGCGTCCGCCACCTGGACCGTCCAATCCTGCGGGCCGGTCGGCGCGAGCCGCACCCGGACCTCGGACGCGCCGGAGGCGTGCAGGCGGACGCCCCGCCAGGCGAAGGGCAGCCGGTTGCCGCCGGCCGGGGTGGTCGGCAGGGTGTCATGCGCCGCGACGTGCAGAGCGGCGTCGAGCAGGGCGGGATGCACGCCGAACCGGGCGGCGTCCTCCCGCTCCCCCTCCGCGAGGGACACCTCCGCGAAGAGCACCTCACCCTGCCGCCAGGCCGCCTTCACCCCCTGGAACGCGGGACCGTAGTCCAGACCGGCTCCGGCCAGGGTGTCGTAGAAGTCCGTGACATCGAGCGCCACGGCGTCGGCGGGAGGCCACGCGGCCAGACTGAACGGGTTCTGCCCCGAGCCGGGGACGACACGGCCCTCCGCATGCTTGACCCATTCGGCGCCTGCCGGTGCGCCCTCGGGGCGGGAATGGACGGCGACGGCACGGCCACCCTCACCGTCCGGGGCACCGGCCGACACCTGGATGTGCACCGCGCCGCTCTCCGGAAGCAGGAGAGGGGTCTCGATCACCAGCTCGTCAAGCGCCTCCGCGCCGACCTCGTCACCGGCTCTGATCGCGAGTTCGACGAAGGCGGTGCCGGGAACCACGACCGTACCCGCGACCGCGTGGTCGGCGAGCCAGGGATGCGACCGCAGCGACAGACGACCGGTCAGGAGTACGGCGTCGGCATCCGCAAGCCCGATCGTGCCGCCGAGCAGCGGATGGTCGGCCGCACCGAATCCCAGCCCCGAGGCGTCCGCCGCGCCCGCCGGCGAGGCGTCGAGCCAGTAGCGCTGTCGCTGGAAGGCGTAGGTGGGGAGGCCGACCTTGCTCGCGCCGGGGAAGACCGCCTCCCAGTCGATCGGGCTGCCATGGATGTGGGCCTGCCCGAGTGCCAGCAGCGCGCTCACCTCCTCGGGCCGGTCCTTGCGCAGCAGGGGGGCCAGCACATGTGGCTCGGCGTCGGGGCGCTCCGGCAGCGACTGCCGTGCCATCGCCGACAGCACCCCGTCGGGGCCCAGCTCCAGGAACGTCGTCACCCCCACCGCATCGAGGGTGGTCACCGCGTCGGCGAACCGGACCGGCTCTCTTACCTGCCGTGTCCAGTAGGCCGGATCGCTCAGCTCCCGGCCGGTCGCCACCTGCCCGGTCAGCGTCGACACCAGCGCGATCCGCGGCTCGGCGAACGTCACCGTCTCCAGCACCCGCTGGAACTCCGCCAGCATCGGCTCCATCCGGGAGGAGTGGAACGCGTGGCTGACCGTCAGCCGCCTGCTCCGCCGTCCCCGCCCGGTGAAGTCGGCCACCACGGCTGAAGCCAGGTCCTCATCTCCAGAGATCACCACCGAGGAGGGCCCGTTGACGGCCGCGATCCCCACCCTGCCCGACCAGGTCCGATGGGAGTCGCCCGGAAGGTCCTCATCTCCAGAGACCACCAACGGGCCGTCGGCGGCCGTGCCCCCCACCCCGAAGTCGCTCGGAGTGTCCGTCCGCACCTCGTCCGGTTCCGCCGGAGCACCCAGCCCCTCGATCGCGGCCACCGCCCCATCGGTCGCCTCCGAAGCCGCTGAAGTCGCCTCGTCCAACTCCGCCAGGCTGTCGAGCACCTCCTGTTCGGTGGCCTCGATCGCGGCCATCGCCCCACCGGCCGGCAACGCCTGCATCAACCGGCCCCGCGCCGCCACCACCCTGGCCGCATCCGCCAGCGACCACACCCCCGCCACATGAGCCGCCGACAACTCCCCAACCG
>NZ_JBEXGU010000275.1:0-7961 GCF_040607515.1 Streptosporangium sp. NPDC005286
TGGCCGTGCTCGTGGCCCCATGATCGGGCTCGATGCCGTCGGCCAGCCCCAGGCAGCGCCGCACATGCTCGACAACGGCCTCGGGAACCTCCTGCCAGCACGAAGAGATCGTCCGGCTCCGCGAGATCAAGCTTCCGCCGGCACCAGCCCGGCAACCTTCACCCCGAAAGCCTAACGAGTCGCTCGTCCGGCCACGCCGCAACCGCCCTCTCACGCCTCGCGGTCCTCAGCCGAGGCTTTCAAGCGCGGCGGCGGCACGGCCGCGCTCGTCCTCGTCGCCGGTCTCGGCGGCGATCGCCAGCGCCAGCCGGTGCCGCTGCGCCGCCTCGCCGTCACGGCCCATGGTGCGCAACGCCTCACCGATCGCGTTGAGGACACTCGCCTCACCGTACCTGTGCTTGGTCGACTGGAAGATCTCGAGCGCCTGCTCCAGGTGCCACAGGGACTCGTCGAATTTCGCCTGACGGCACAGGGCGGTCCCGAGGTTGCTCAGCGCGGTCGCTTCCCCGTCACGGTGCTCGATCTCGCGGAACAGGCTCAGCGCCTCGCGCAGTTTCGCGACGGCAAGCGTGTCCTCGCCCAGCGAGCTGTAGATCTGGCCGAGGTTGGACAGGGCGATGGCCTGCCCGGCACGCTCGCCGAGCGCGGCGAAGATGTCGTGCGCGGCCAGGAAGTGCTGCGCCGCCTCGGTGTGCTCGCCGATCGACTCCTCGAGGTTGCCCAGGTTGGTCAGCGCCGCCGCCTGGCCGAAGGGGTCGTCGATCTCGCGGTAGAGCGCGACGGCCTCGCTGTGCCGGGCGGCCGAGGAGGCGAACTCGCCGAGGCGTTCCTCGATGATGCCCAGATTGGACAGCGAGCGGGCCTGGCCGTGGCGGTTGCCGATGCGCCGGCACAGCTCCAGCGCCTCGCTCAGTTCCTCGACCGCCGAAGCGTACCGGCCGAGCAGCCGCAGGATGACCCCGGCGTTGGTCCGCAGATGCGCCTCGCCCTCCGAGTCTCCCATCCCCCGCGCGGCGTCGACGGCGCACTCGTAGATCGACAGGGCCTCGGTGCCGTGCCCCGCCTCCAGGAAGCGGTGTAACGCGGCGGCAAGGGTGACCGCCCGCTCCGGCCGTCCCTGCCTGACCGCGAACTGGCAGATCGTGCCGAACGACGCCAGCTCGCTGTCCAACCACGACAGTGCCGCGCCCGGCGAGAGGGTGACGCCGCTGGGCTTGAGGGCGAGCCCGGCGTGCCGCCAGCTCCCGCTCCACCCGGGGTAGAGGGTGTCGCTCGCCTCGACGGCGGTCCCGCAGTAGTGCTCCAGCAGCCTGTCCATGGCCGCCTGCCGCTCGGCCTCGCCGTCCATGGCAAGGCTCATCTCGGCGGCGTACGCACGCAGAAGGTCGTGAAACCCGTAGCGCCCCAAGGCATCGCATCGCAGCACGTGCGCCGAGGCGAGCCGGTGCAGGAGCCGGGCCGCGCCGATCTCGTCGACGTCCGACAGCGCCGCCGCGCAGGCCAGTGTGGAGTGCGGCGCCGGGTTCAGGCTCAGCAACCGGAACAGGCGCTGCGCCTCGGCGTCGAGCAGCCGGTACGAGCAGCCGAAGATGTGCCGGATCGCCGCCCCGCCGCCCGGGTCGAGCAGATCCAGCGGTCCGGCCCGGTGCAGCCGCGTCACCACGCCGGCCAGCGGCAGGTGCGCCTGCGCCCCGGCGTACTCGGCGGCCAGGCGCAGCGCCAGCGGCAGGCGGGCGCAGATGGTGGCAAGCGAGTCGACGCTGTCGGGATCGGTGCCCGCCCGCTCGCCCAGCAGCCGGCGCAGCAGGTGGACGGCGTCGGTGCGGGGCAGCAGGTCCAGTTCGACGCGGTGCGCGCCGTGCAGGGCGACCAGGGGGGCCAGCCTGTCCCGGCTGGTGATCACCATGAGGGTGTCGTGCGTGCCGGGCAGCAGCGGCCGTACCTGCTCGGCCGAGGCCGCGTTGTCAAGCAGCACAAGCAGCCTGCGGCCGTCGGTCTCGGTGCGCCAGCGCGCGGCCCGTGACTGGGTATCGGCCGGAATGTCCTGATCGGACACGCCGACGGCGGTCAGCAGGCGGCCCAGCGCCTCGTGTGGGGGCAGCGCGTGTTCGGCGTCGTCGCCGCGCAGGTCGAGGTGGATGCGCCCGTCGGGGAACAGCTCGCGGTTGTGGTGACCCCAGTGGACGGCGAGCGCCGTCTTGCCCACGCCCGCGGTGCCGCAGACGACCGCGATCCCCGGTGGGCGGCGGGCGTTCGCGGCGTCAAGCAGGGCCAGCTCGTCGGCGCGTCCGGTGAAGTCCGGCACCGGCGCCGGGAGCTGCCGCGGAATCCTCGACACACCACGGCTTTCCTGCTCCTCAAGCAGCTGCCGGTGCGCCCGTTGGAGCTCCCCGCTCGGCTCCACGCCCAGCTCCTCGGCCAGCACGAGGCGGGTGGCCTCGTACCGCTCGAAGGCGATCGTCCGCTGGCCCGTCGCCTGGTACGCGCGGATCAGCGTGGCCTGCACCGCCTCGTCGAGCGGGTTCGCCGCGCCCTGCACCGCCAGCGCGGCGATGACCTCGGCGGCGTTGCCCGCCCGCAGCATCAGGTCCCAGTAGGACAGCTGCGCGCGGCGGCGCTCAGCCTTGAGGCCCCACACCTTGGGGTGGCCTTCGAGCGCCGGCACGTCGCACAGGGGGTCGTCGTCCTCCCACAGCCGCAGCGCCTCGCGGAAGAGCGCGGCCGCTCGCGCCGGGTCGCCGTCGCTTTCGGCCTGCCGCGCGGCTGCCACCGTACGCCGGAAGCGCAGCAGGTCGAGGGCGTCCTCCGGCAGGCGCAGCAGGTAGCCGTCGCCGACGGTGGAGAGCACGCCGTCCTGGTCGCGCGGGCTGTGCCGCGGGTCGAGCAGGCGGCGCAGGTGTTTGGTGTGGGTGTGCAGCACGTTGACCGCGCTTGACGGCGGCCGTTCGCCCCACAGCGATTCGATCAGCTCCCGGCGGGTGGTCAGCCGCCCGGCGTTGAGCGCCAGAACCCCCAGCATCAGACGGCGGGCGGGCGGCCCGGCATCGACCTCGCGATCATCGTGCCACACCCGCAGGCGGCCGAGCACCTGGACGACCAGCACCGCCACAGTGTAGAGGCGATGTTCATCAAACATCCAGAGCCTGTCCAGAGGCTGGCGTTTCCCTTCGCTCAACGTTCTTCCACGAAGGGAGTAACCCGTGGCCAGATGGAAAGCGGGGATCGCGAGCGTCGCTTTAGGACTGTTATCCCTACTCGTCCCCACTCCCCCGGTGACAGCGGCACCGGACAAGCCCACACCGGAACCCGCCGTCGCACAGGAGTGCGGCACCGACCTCAAACAACACGCGGCGACGCTCGCCGCGGCCGGGAAGTCCGGGACCGCCACCTGTATCCGCAAGCAGGCGAAGAAAGCCGACCGGGCCAAGACCGACGCCAGCATCGCCGCCGACATCTGCGGCGGGCGCCCCACGCTGACCCGGACAGCCGCATGCGTGATCGAGGACGGTCTCCTGCTCATCTTCACGGTGCCCAACGGGGTCGTCATCGGCTCGATACAGTTCACCGTCTCCAGCTTGACGACCCTCGACTACAGTTCGCTGAGCTGGAGCCAGTCGTGGCACTACCAGGCCAACTCCGTCGCCGGCCCGGCGATCCCGGCGGTGCTCGACACCTTCGTCTACGCCGAGCCGCAATGCCTCGCCAGCTGCACGGTGTCCAGCAGCGGGCTGGTCGGCGGGTCAGCGCTTCCTGGCCGCATCCACTCGACCACCACGTACTTCACCAGCCCGCTCAGCGGCTACAAGTGGGGTGCACACGGTGGGATGAGGTACTGGTTCGCCAACGCGGCGTGGGTCAACCCGACGACAAACCCCTCGATCACGGCGCCGGCCGTGCATCGCTGCGACGACGCGCTGACCGGTTACCCCAAGGGCTGCGTCTACGACTCGGTCCGCCCGGTGCACGATGTCCTGTCGTATCGCTATCCGTCGTATGCCCGCCACCTCCAGCTCGCCATCAACCATTTCAAGATGACGGACGTCCTGACCAGGACCCAGAACCAGACCCTCATCGACAACAACTACAACAGGGCATGCCCGCCGGGGCACCCCAAACCCACGGCTCCGGGAGTCTGGTCCTGTGACGAGTACCCCTACAAGTCCACCTACAACGGCGCGTACTCCCAGCCCTACGGCCGAAACATCTTCATCTTCAACTGGAAAACCGGGTACGAGTTCAACTGCGGCGCGTCGTGGCTGCCGGTCCGCGGCGCCACCGACTCCGGCGGCTACAGCGTCTGCATGATTCCCTTGGCGGAGAACACTCTCGGCGGATCCGACCTGGGCGCCTTCTACTACAAGTCCCGGGTCCTGGACGGGGACCAGTTCCAGGTCCGCGTCATCTGACCAAGATCGGACAACTTGCCTGGCAATACACCGCTCCACCGGCTGCGGGAGCGCGACTTGCCAGGCAAGTCGCACGATCATGCCAGCCACTGCTCCCAGTGCTGCGGCCCGTCCTTGCCCAGCACCCGCAACGGGCGCGCGTTGCGGGAGGCCATGCGCTTGCGCACCACGCGGTAGCCCTCCTCCAGCTCCAGCGTCAAAGGCCTTTAGCCGTATGTCGTCTTGAACCGCATGTCCACGCTCCAGCGCACCCGCCCCGACCTGTTCTCCGTGCCGGTGTGCGCCACCAGGTTGGTGAACAGCACCAGGTCGCCCTTGCGCGCGGGCAGCAGGACCATCGGCTCGAAGCGCACCCGTTGCGCGGTCAGCCGGTAGATCTCCTCCGGGTCGCTGCCCGGAGAACGCGGGGCTCCTCAGCCCCAAGGGCCAGAGCGCTACGTCATCTTCAACGCTCCCGCATGCAGTCAAGTGGTCTACGACATTCCACTGAGCTTGCTCCGGGAGGGCCTGGCCGCGGCCAAGGCGCGTGGCCGGGTCGGAGGCCGCCCCACCGTGGTCACCCCCGACCTGCTGCGCGCCGCCCGGGACATGCTGCCCAATCCCGAACACTCGGTGACCTCGATCGCCAAACTCCTCGGCGTGAGTCCGGGCACGCTCTACAACCACATCCCTAACCTGCGCGAGCTGCGCGCCGCACGCCGCCCGGCCAAGTTGGAAACAGGCAGTCGATGATCCGCACTCCCTATCAGCGCGGGCTCTGACCAGCCCATTGTCCCTAATGAGTGTTAGCGAGTCGCCGTCCGGCAGACTCGGTGCCTGGCAGCCGCCGGCAGGTGAGCACTTATTGCCCCTGGACCTTGAGTCCCGCGGAAAGATCGTGCCCCTGCCGGTCGGCCGGGAGAGTTGATCGCTGCTGGATGCTTCTATGTCTGTCAAGCAGCCAGCGCGAGATCTTGGTCGCGGGTGTTGCGGGTGGTCAGGATCTTGTAGATCTCGCGCGCGATATAGCGTTTGAGACAGCGGATGATCTCTTTCTTTGACAGGCCGTCGGCGGTACGGCGTTGCACGTAGGCGCGGGTGTCGGCGTCGTGGCCCATGCGGGTGATAGCGATCATGTAAAGGGCTCGGTTGGCTTGGCGGTCGCCGCCGCGATTGAGCCGATGACGTTTGGTCTTGCCGCTGGAAGCGGGGACCGGTGACACCCCGCAGAGCGATGCGAAGGCTGCTTCGGACTGCAGCCGGTCGGGGTTGTCGCCGCAGGTGGCCAAGAGCTGAGCGGCGGTCTCGATGCCGACACCCCGGGTTTCGAGCAGGTCGGGTCGGGCTTGTTTGACCAGGACGGCGAGCTGGGCATCGGCGTCTGTGATTTCGGCAGTGAGGGTGTTGTAGCGGCGGGCCAGGGCGCGAAGGGCGGCCTTGACGCCTTGGGTGGGGTCGGCCAGATCGGCCAGGCTCCCCGCACAGGTCACGAGCGGATTCGGCGGTGGCCACCGGCACGAGGTAACGGGTCTGGACGCCGAGGAGTTTTCAGAGTTTCGCGAGGGGTCTACGCGCGGGCGCGCGAGGCGGCTCACGGGCGGGGCGGGGTGCCGAACCGGGCGCGGTAGAGGGCGGCGGGCGAGCTGGCGTGCGCGACCTGGACGTCGATCTCGCCGATGACGACCCGGGTTCGCCGGAAGCCGATCCGGCGGACGTCGCAGCGGAAGTCCTCGGCGGTGGCGGTGCGGCCGCACGCGCGCAGCCGCGCGGTGTTCGTCGGACACTGGCGGCGCACGAGGGCGCGGCCGCTCACCACCCCTCCGTGATACAGCCATTGGCGCTAAGCATCGCGCTCTTCGTGTTACTCCCAGTCGTCGTCAACGTCGTCCTCAGGGGCCGGGAGGTGGAGCACCTCGTGCGGGATGGCGATCAGGGGACGCGGCGCCACGGCGGCGGCCAGGGCCTCCCAGGTCCGGCCCTCGTCGGGGGCGGCCGGAGTACGTCAGAAGGACACCGTGGGCCGGGGCATGTACCGGATAAGGGACCGTTATCACGTACGTCGCCGACGTCATGGTGCTGTTGACCAGCAGTGAGTGGTGTGAAGATGGCCGCTGCGCGACTCGGGCACGTTATCCGGTACATGCTCAGGCCAGCTCGGCCAGACATGGTAGCGATGGCCTGCGGGGATGTAGTGGCGCGGTGTGTTTCTGGCGTACTCCGGCCGCCCCCCTACTGGGTCAGCGGGTCGGCCACAACATCACGCTGTCGTCGCGGCTGCCGGTGGCGAGGGTTGCGCCGTCCGGGCTGAAGGCCACCGAGGAGACCCAGTGGGTGTGGCCGGTGAGGTCGGCAATGTTTTGGCGGCTGGCCATGTCCCACAACTTCACGCTGTGGTCGAGGCTGCCGGTGGCGAGGATTTTGCCGTCCGGGCTGAAGGCCACCGAGTTGACAGAGCGGGCGTGGCCGGTGAGGTCGGCAATGTTTTGGCGGCTGGCCATGTCCCACAACTTCACGCTGAGGTCCTGGTCACCGGTGGCGAGGAGGTTGCCGTCCGGGCTGAAGGCCACCGACAAGACAGAGCCGGTGTGGCCGGTGAGGTCGGCAAAGGTTCGGCGGGTGGCCACATCCCACAACCGCACTGTGCTGTCGAGGGTGCCAGCGGCGAGGATTTTGCCGTCCGGGCTGAAGGCCACCGACCAGACAGTGCCGGTGAAGGTGGCAACGTTTTGGCGGCTGGCCACGTCCCACAACTTCACTCTGTCGACGCCGCCGGTGGCGAGGAGGTTGCCGTCCAGGCTGAACGCCACCGAGAGGACACTGTCGGTGTGGCCGGTGAGGGTTGCAACGGTTTTGCGGCCGGCCACGTCCCACAACTTCACGCTGTGGTCGCGGCTGCCGGTGGCGAGGAGGTTGCCGTCCGGACTGAAGGCCACCGAGGTGACACTGCCGGTGTGGCCGGTGAGGGTTGCAACGGTGTCGCGGTCGGCTACGTCCCACAACCGCACCGTGTCGTCGTTGGCGCTGGTGGCGAGAATTTTGCCGTCCGGACTGAAGGCCACCGAGGTGACATCGCCGGTGTGGCCGGTGAGGGTGGCGCTCGGTGCGAGGTCGACGGCGCTCGGCGCGAGGTTGGTGGCGCTCGGTGTGGGGTCGGGGGTGCTCGGTATGGGGATGACGGTGGTGCAGGCGACCGTGGTCGGTACGCCGATGGCGGCCAGGGCGCCGAGCCCGCCCAGGAGCAGGGTGCGGCGAGATAGTGAGCGGCGCTGCCGCGGAGGAGTCGTAGTCACACCCCGTAGGTGTAGAAGATCACACTTGAGATTGACTTGAAGGCCTCTGCATCCCCTTCTGCCCGCCCGCGCCGAGCAGCTCGCCGGAGGCAAACAGCTTCGGAGCGCGGCCGCGCCGGGCGGGCCTCAGGGGGGATCGGACCGGGTTTTGGCGGTAGGGCTGAAGCGGTGATGATCTACTGGGCCCTCCGCTCGGGTCGGCGTCACCCGGGGCAGTGCGCCACGAGGCGCTGATTTGTCCGGATGGAGGTGGAAGACCACCATCTCCTCGCCGTCGTAGCGGTGA
>NZ_JBEXGU010000276.1:0-7937 GCF_040607515.1 Streptosporangium sp. NPDC005286
GCCGCTCTTACCCGGCTCCTTCCCTCGTCGACCGGGGCCGCTCGTACCTCGCGACCCCGCTCTCCTCGGTCCAGTCGCCGGCGCGGCCTCACGGCCCCGCTCTCCTCGGTCCAGTCCCCGGCGCGGCCTCACGGGGAGTCCCTCAAGGGGGGGAGCGTGGGGCACGTCCCTGCGGTGTTCCTTGGGGGCTAGTCGTCGTCGGGGGTGCCTTCGCGGCTGGCGAGGAGGCGGCGTAGGGAGGTCAGACGGGCCGGGTCGGCGTGGCCGGCGGCTACCCAGGCGTCCAGGGCGCACTCCTCTGAAAGGTGGGTGCAGCCCTTCGGGCAATGGACGGTGCCCTCGATCAGGTCGGGGAAGCCCGCCAGGACCGTCTCCACCGAGACATGGGCCAGACCGAAGCTGCGCACCCCGGGGGTGTCGATGATCCAGCCACTCTCCGGCAGTTCGAGGGCGACGGCGGAGGTGGAGGTGTGACGGCCCCGGCCGGTCACCGCGTTCACGTGTGAGACGGCCCGGTTGGCGTCCGGCACCAGGGCGTTGACCAGGGTTGACTTACCCACCCCGGAATGGCCGACGAGCACGCTGATCCGGCTCTTGAGGCGCTCTCGCACCTCCACCAGGTCGCCGCCCTTGGAGACCACCACGTACGGCACGCCGAGGGGGGCGTACAGCGAGACCAACTCGTCGGGCGAGGCGAGATCGGACTTGGTGAGGCAGAGCAGCGGCTCGATGTCGGCGTCGAAGGCCGCGACCAGCATCCGATCGATCATGCGGGGCCGGGGCGGTGGATCGGCCAGGGCCGTCACGATGACGAGTTGGTCGGCGTTGGCGACCACGGGGCGCTCGATGCCGTCGGTGTTGTCGGTGTCGTCCGCGGAGCGGCGGAGCATGGAGGCACGGGGCTCCACCCGTACGACGCGGGCCAGCGTGTCGGTCATCCCGGAGACGTCGCCCACCAGGGCCACCCGGTCGCCGACCACGATTCCCTTGCGGCCCAGCTCGCGGGCCTTCATCGCGACCACGACCCGGCCGCTCATCGCGGCGCCCTCCGCCTGGTCCCGCTTGCGGCGGCGTCCCCGCTCGCCCTCCGACTCGACCAGGCACGTGTAGCGTCCGCGGTCGACGGCGACCACGAACGCCGGGACCGCGTTCTCATGGGCAGGACGGATCCGGGTCCGGGGCCGGGATCCCTTTCCCGGCCTGACCCTGACGTCGTCCTCGTCGTACTCGCGCTTTCTCAGTTTCTCCGCCTTGTCCGGCCCGGTGCGCCCCGCGAAGGGCCGCGACTACCGGGCGCCTCCTGGGCCTGCCGGCCGGTCGCCCCTCACCGCGCGCCGCGCAGCATGTCCGCCCACATCGAGGCGAACTCGGGAAGGGTCTTACCCGTGGTGGCGATGTCCTCCACCTCGACGCCGGGCACGGCCAGCCCGATGACCGCTCCGGCGGTGGCCATCCGGTGGTCGGCGTAGGAGTGGAACACGCCGCCGGTGAGCGGTCGGGGCCGGATCTCCAGGCCGTCCTCGGTCTCGTTCGCGTCGCCGCCGAGACCGTTGATCTCCGCGACCAGAGCGGCCAGCCGGTCGGTCTCGTGCCCGCGGATGTGGGCGACACCGCTGATCCTGCTGGGGGAGTCGGCGAGAGCGGCCAGCGCGGCGATCGTCGGGGTCAGTTCGGCCACGTCGCGCAGGTCCGCCTCGATTCCGGTGATCCGTCCGGTACCGGTGACCGCCAGCCCCTCGGGTGTGTGCTCCACCGAGGCGCCCATGTCGGCCAGCAGCGTGCGCAACTGGTCACCCGGCTGGGTCGTCCGCACGGGCCAGTCGGGAATGGTGATCGTGCCGCCTGTCACCATGGCGGCGGACAGGAACGGCGCCGCATTGGACAGGTCGGGCTCAACCGTGAAGTCCCTCGCCCCGATGGGGCCGGGCTCGACCCGCCAGACGTCCGGCTCGGAGTCGTCCACCACGACGCCGAACTCGCGCAGCATCTGAACGGTCATCTGGATGTGCGGCTGCGAGGGGATCGGCGGGCCGTCGTGGCGTACCGTCACGCCCTTCTCGAAGCGCGCGGCGGTCAGCAGCAGGCCGGAGAGGAACTGTGAGGAGCCCGACGCGTCGAGCCTGACCTCGCCGCCGGTCAGCGGCCCCCTGATGGTGAAAGGCAGCGCGTCGCCGGTCACCTCGGCGCCGAGGGCGCGCAGCGCGCGCAGGATCGGGCCCATCGGGCGCTTACGCGCGTGCGGGTCGCCGTCGAAGAACACCTCGCCCCTGGCCAGTGCCGCCATGGGCGGCACGAAGCGCATGACCGTGCCCGCCAGCCCCACGTCGATGTGGGCGCCGCTGATGACGGGGCCGGGCGTGATCGCCCAGTCGACGCTCGAGGCGCTCTCGTTGGAGGGGGTCATCGTCGCGCCCAGTGCCCGCAGCGCGTCCGCCATCAGATCGGCGTCGCGGCTGCGCAGCGCCAGCCGTACCGTGCCGGGTCCCTCGGCCAGTGCGGCGAGCAGCAGTGCGCGGTTGGTCACGGACTTCGATCCGGGCAGGGGAACGGTCGCGCGGACGGGTTCGGTCGCGGCCGGCGCGGGCCACAGCGGAGCGGACATGGCCAAAAGCCTAGCTGTGTTGTCGGCGACGCTGCGCGTCGCGGTGAGGCCGCTCTTGCCCGGCTCCTTCCCTCGTCGACCGGGGCCGCTCGTTCCTCGCAACCCCGCTCTCCTCAGTCCAGTCCCCGGCGCGGCCTCACGACCCCGCTCTCCTCAGTCCAGTCGCCGGCGCGGCCTCACGGGGAGTCCCCCCAAGGGGAGGCATGGGGCACGTTCCCGGGGTGATTCTTGGGGGGAGAGAACGGGTTGTCCCTGGGGAGAGGGATCTTGGGTACTTCCCGGTGGGGGCTTCCGGTGTGCCGTGGCGTGGCAAAGTGGAGATATGTGCGGGAGATACGCGTCTACGCGGGACAAGCACGAGTTGCTGGAGGAGTTCCAGGTCGAGCTTGACGGTGCGGCCGACGACGAACTCAGGCCCGACTACAACGTCGCGCCCACGAAACCGGTGTACGCGGTGATGAGCCGGGTGCCGAAGGCCGATCCGGACGGCCGACCGGTCCGGCAGCTCCGCGTGGTCCGCTGGGGGCTGGTCCCGGCCTGGGCCAAGGACCCTTCCATCGGCTCAAAGATGATCAACGCGCGGGTGGAGACGGTGGCGGAGAAACCCGCCTACCGCAAGGCGTTCGCGGAGCGCAGGTGCCTGCTGCCCGCCGATGGTTATTTCGAGTGGGTCGTGCTCGACGAGAAGGACGCCAAGGGCAGACCGAAGAAGCAGCCCTACTTCGTCCGCCCCGCCGACGGCGGCGTGCTGGCCATGGCGGGACTGTACGAGTTCTGGCGGGACCGGGGCCGGGCCGAAGACGACCCGCTCTCCTGGCTGGTGACCTGCACGATCATCACGACCGACGCCGTGGACGAGGCCGGTGCGGTACACGACCGGATGCCGATGCTGATCGAGCGCGACCGGTGGGGTGAGTGGCTCGACCCGGGAGTGACCGACGCGCGGGAGTTCCTGATCCCCGCGGGCTCCACCGGGCTGGAGGTCTATCCGGTCTCCACCGCGGTCAACTCGGTGCGCAACAACAGCCCCGAGCTCGTCGAGCCGCTGCGGTAGGAGGGGGCGGTAGTCGGCCGCTCTTCTGAAAACGCTGGTCGATCCGGTGTAAAAGTTCCGGCAAGTGGGCATCCGCTGAGGAAAGCGGTGACTCGCGACGAGTGGGCGAGATCACCGTCGCCAGAGCTCACCCCTTGCGCCTGACGGGAGAGTCGGGGATCCCTTCACAGGCCGTCCCCGTTTTCCGGAGGTGCGGATTCGTGGATGTCGCGACCGCGCGCGAGCGTCTGAAGAACATGCTCGCCGAACTTGACCGTTCCATCGGAGTCCTTCGCGGAGATTCACCCGCCGCGGGGGACCGCTCCCCGGCGGACGCCGGTTCCGAGCTGACCGATTCCGACCGCAACCGGGCACTGCTGGAAGGGGCCACCCGGCACCGGGGTTCGGTGATCGAGGCGCTCAGGCGGATGGACGAGGGGTGCTACGGACTCTGTGCGGACTGC
This sequence comes from Streptosporangium sp. NPDC005286, assembly GCF_040607515.1. NCBI lineage: Bacteria > Bacillati > Actinomycetota > Actinomycetes > Streptosporangiales > Streptosporangiaceae > Streptosporangium > Streptosporangium sp. NPDC005286. The sequence continues at coordinate 4,100 of NZ_JBEXGU010000276.1, forward strand.
GCCGCGCCCGTTCCGGAGGGCAGGCTGGAGGCGCGCCCCGAGGCCGCCCGCTGCCTCCAGTGCCAGTCCAAACGCGAACGCCGACGCTGACCCCGCCCCCGGAAGCATCCAGGGGACGTGCCCGTGATCTTTCCCCGAAGGGACGCGCCGTCCACCCGCACCAAGAATCACCCCGAGGACGTGCCCCATGCCCCCCTTTGGGGGACTCCCCGTGAGGCCGCGCCGGCGACTGACCTGAGGAGAAGGGGCGCGCGCCGTCCTCCCGCACCAAGAATCTCCCTGGGGACGTGCCTTGTGCTCTGTCCTTGGGGGACTCCCCGTGAGGCCGCGCCGGCGACTGGACTGAGGAGAGGGAGGTCGCGAGGAACGAGCGGCCTCCCTCGACGAGGGAAGGAGCCGGATAAGAGCGGCCTCACCGCGACGCGTCAGCGTCGCCTTTAATAGGGCCGGCGCGCGCTGGCGACCAAGTGGATGCCCACCGTGTCGTCGTCGTCGGGGTGGGTGTCCAGTTCGGTGTTGACCAGCCAGGTGAGCGCCCGGGAGTCGGAGGCGAGCACATGGTCGACGGTCGAGGGGGACAGCACCGTGCGGGGCCGTACCCACTCGACCTCCAGGCCCGCCTCGGTGAGCAGCTCGCGGAGCTGGGCGCTGCTGAAGCAGCGGGTGATGCTGCCGTCGGGCCAGGGCACGAGCATGACCTCGCCGGTCTGGCGCAGGTGGGCCCAGTAGTTCTGCTCGGCGAGGATCGCCATCCCCAGCACCAGGGAGTCGACGCAGACCAGTGTCCGGCCGCCGGGACGCAGAACCCTGACGACATCGTCGATCGCGGACTCGGCCATGAGCTCCACGGACATCGCCCGTTCCTCGGCGAGCACGGCGTCCACGCTGCAGTCGGGCAGGAAACGCAGGTCGTCGGCGCGTACCTGGCTGACCCTGGAGATGTCGTGCAGCGGTTGGTCGTCCGCGGGCCGGCGGAAGTCGACCATCTCGATCACCCGGTGTCCCGCCTTCGCCGCCTGGACGGCCCAGCGGCCGTTGCCGCAGGACATGTCGAGGACGGTGGAGGGGGTTTCCGGCAGCCATCGACTCAGTTGCTCGGCCACGACCGCGTGATAAAAGGTCCAGTACGGCCCGAGCGCACCTGAGCCGTTCAGCTCTTCGGCCGGGATGGGCAGCACAAGCAGCTCCTGGCGTCGGGAGGATCCGGTGGTCTTTGATTACCTACCGGTACGTATCTTCTTTTCCCCGTACCGGGTCGTTCGTCACCTTCTATCTTGCGGGAACAGATGAGTGGACGAGCGTGTTGCAAGCGGACAACGCACGATCCTTTCGGAGGTTGGCAAGCAGATGCTCGCCTTGATCGAACCCGTCACCCGCCCCGGTGATCGGGCCATCCCCGGTGAGCGGGTATCCTCCGCTCAGTACGGTGTCCCGCGTCAGCAGGACTCCGGCGATCTTAAGGGGGTGGGTCCGGTCCCTGCGACAGACGAGGAGACTCTGGAGCAGCGGAGCACACGGTTCGAGCGGGATGTCATGCCCTATCTCGACCAGCTCTACTCTGCCGCACTTCGGATGACCCGGAACCCCGCGGACGCCGAGGACCTTCTTCAGGAGACCTTCGCCAAGGCGTTCGCGTCTTTTCACCAGTTCCAGCAAGGCACGAACCTCAAGGCGTGGCTTTACCGAATCCTGACCAACACCTTCATCAACAGTTACCGCAAGAAGCAGCGGGAGCCCAAGCAGTCGGGCGCCGAGGAGATCGAGGACTGGCAGCTGGCCAGGGCCGAGTCGCACACTTCGGCGGGGTTGAAGTCGGCGGAGGTCGAGGCGCTGGAGCACCTCCCGGACACCGACGTGAAGCGGGCGCTGGCCGCGCTCCCCGAGGAGTTCCGCATCGCGGTCTATCTCGCCGACGTCGAGGGCTTCCCGTACAAGGAGATCGCGGACATCATGGGGACCCCCATCGGGACCGTGATGTCGCGGCTGCACCGTGGCCGTCGCCAGCTGCGGACCCAACTTGAGGACTACGCCCGCGAGCGTGGCCTGGTTCCCGCGGAAGGTGCGAAGTGAGCGAGCGAGACAGGAACGGCGATTCCGCCCCGGTGGCCTCGACACCCCTGGGTGAGGTGATCGCATGAGCTGTGGCGAGCACCACGACACCGACTGTCGTGAGGTCCTGGACAAGGTCTACACCTACCTGGACGGCGAGCTCGACGAGCGCAACTGCGCGGACATCCGCCAGCACCTGGACGAGTGCCACCCCTGCCTGGAGGAGTACGGCCTGGAGCAGGTCGTCAAGCAACTCGTCGCCAAGCACTGCGGCTGCGACCAGGTCTCGGAGGACCTGCGGGCCAAGGTGCTCAGCCGGATCGACCAGGTACGCTCCGAACTCGCCCACTGACCTCTCCGGAGCCTCCGTACGGTCGTGGTCATCGCGTGTGCCGAGGGGCTGCCGGGTTCACCCGGCAGGTGAACCGCTTCCCTGTTATGGTTCCTGGGTTCGAAACGGTCATGGCCTGGCCGTCGGTTCTCTCGGCCGAGGGAACCGAGAAGCCACTCCCCTCGTGGAGCGGAGGAGTCACACGACGATGGGGGTTGCTCATGCGCATACTCGTGACCGGTGGGGCGGGGTTCATCGGATCCACCCTCGTTGACCGGCTGCTGGCCGACGGACACGAGGTCGCGGTGGTGGACGACCTGTCCGGTGGCGACCGCGGCAACCTGGTCCGCGCCGCGGAGAGCCCCCTGTTCGCCCTGCACGTGATGGACATCCGGGACCCGGCCCTGATCGGCCTGGCGGCCGAGTGGAGACCCGAGGTCGTCTGCCACCTCGCAGCGCAGATCAGCGTGCGCAAGAGCGTGGCCGACCCGGTACACGACGCCAGGCTCAACGTCGAGGGCACCGCGTCGGTCCTGACGGCCGCCCACCACGGTGGCACCCGCAAGGTCGTCTTCGCCTCCTCGGTCGCGGTCTACGGCAGGCCGGCGGTCATCCCGGTCCCCGGCGGCGCGGCGACCGACCCGCGCTCTCCGTACGCGGCCTCCAAGCTCAGCGCGGAGACCTACCTGGCCACCTTCAAGGCGCTCCACGGCATCGACTACACCACGCTGGTGCTCTCCAACGTCTACGGCCCGCGCCAGTCGCCGGACGGCGAGGCGGGGGTGGTCGCCATCTTCACGGACGCGCTGCTCAACGGCACCCCCACGGTGGTATACGGCGACGGCACCCAGACCCGCGACTACATCTTCGTCGACGACGTGGTCGACGGCTTCGCCCGTGCCTGTGGCGCCAAGGGCGGCGGCGGCCGCTTCAACCTGGGCACCGGAGTCGAGACCACCGACCGGAGGCTGCACTCCCTGGTCGCCGCGGCGGCGGGGGCCGTCGACGAGCCGGGTGGGGCTCCGGCCCGCCTGGGAGACCTCCCGGCCATGGCCGTCGATCCGGCTCCCGCCTTCGACGGGCTCGGCTGGCGCCCCCAGACGGACCTGGCCACGGGCCTGAAGGCCACGGTCGACTGGGCGAGGACCAAACTCGCAACCCCGTAATCCCACCGAGCACCCTCAACTCGTGAGGCCACACCGGACCGGCCGGGACAGCGCCCTGGGGCCGTCCCTCAAGAATCTTCCCGAGGGACGGCCCGTGAGGCCGCGCCAGCGACTGGACCAGGAAGCCCCCTGGGGACGTGCCCCATGCTTTGTTCCCGAGGGACTACTCGTGAGGCCGCGCCGGGGACTGGACCGAGGAGAGCGGGGTCGCGAGGTACGAGCGGCCCCGGTCGACGAGGGAAGGAGCCGGGTAAGAGCGGCCGAACCTCGACGCGCCAGCGTCGCCAGAGGC
>NZ_JBEXGU010000277.1:0-7930 GCF_040607515.1 Streptosporangium sp. NPDC005286
CCGTAATCTCTGGAGCACCTCAGTTCAGCCGCCTCGCACTCCGCGGAGTGCGAGGCGGGCTCAGCTGCTACCTGCAGTTCCCCGAGTTCTCCTAGGAAGACAGGATCGGATCGTGGTGTTGCCGCCGGGCGGCGAGTCAGATCGTGGTGCGGCGTAGTACCAGCGGTACCAGCAAGAACGCCACACCCGCGGCGAGAAAGGCGCCGGCCCCAGCGGCGCCCACTGCCCCACCGGCCAGCGCGGCCAGCGGCGGGACGACGGGCTGCGCCACGCCCCAAGATGATCCCTGGAAGGCGAACCAGCGCGGCCGATCGTCCTCCGGCGCTGCATCGGCGACCACCGACTGCCAGCGGCCCAGCAACACGCTGTTGACCGCAGTGCAGGCCAGATAGGCGGCGATGGTGAGCGGTGCAGTGGCGGCGGCGGCCATCACCAGTGCCAGCACTCCCAGCAGCGCCGTCCCCACGCCGAGGATCAGCCCGTGCTCACCCCCGGACAGCAGCCGCCCGGCCGCCCACAGCGCCAGCGGGGCCAGCACGGCCGCGCCCGCGAGCGTCACACCGGGAACCCATGCCGGCGCCCCCCGCTCCAGCAGAGCCAGCGGCAGATACATCATCACCGCCAGATGCCCGATCGCGAACGCGGTGCCGGCAACCGTCAGCCGCACCAGCGCCATCGGCGGGCGCCAGCGATTGTCCGCTCGCACGCGCCTCGTGCTGGCCTGTCCTTGTTCGCGGGGCAGAAGCGCGATCGCCACGATGGCCGCAGCCAGGCAGGTGAGCGCGTCGGCGGCCACAAGCCAGCGCACTCCCAGCGGCAGCAGCACCGCCGCCAGCAGGCCTGCCGCGGCTCCGCTGGCCGACAGCACCACACCCATGACCGCATACGTCGCGTGGCGCTGCTCACCCGAGCTCGCCCGTGCCAGCAGTTCCTGGCTGGCTGGCTCATACAGCTCGAACGCCAACCCGACCAGCGCGATTGCGACCACCACTTGCGCCGGGCCGTCCGCCACGGCCAGTGCGATCAGCGCCACGCCGGTCGCGGCCAGGCCGGCAGCCAGCACCGTGCGCGGGGAGAACCAGTCCAGAAGGAACGCTCCCGCCCAGCGTGAGATCAAGGCCGTCACCCCGAAGACCGCCAACGCCACCACAGCCAACTGCGGCCCGGCCAGCACCGCCAGGAACGACAGCGCGTAAGCACCGAGCGCGTTCAAGATCCGCACCCAGACCAGCGCTCTGGCCGCCTTCGGCAATGCCTTCAGCATTCATCCCCCCGTGCCAACCAACCGGTGGCGCATGCTTACACAAGCCACCGACAAACCGTGATGACCCGGACGTTCGCCCCGGCCAGCCGGGGATGGCCAGGTGAGCGAGCAGGCTAGCGGTGGGCCAGGAGAATCGCATGGTGCTCAGTGCCGGCCGGGCCGTCGGGATCGGCGTGCACGGTAGCCGCACGCAACCGCGGAAGCTCATGGATCAGCCGATGCTCGGCCTCTACCGCCACCGCGTGCGCCTGCAGCAGCGACGCATCGTGCCGGACCATGATGTCCACCTCGGCGCGCAGCGTGTGACCGAGCCAGCGCAGCCGCACCGAGCCGACGCGCTCAACCCCGGCAACCCCGGCCAAGATCTGTTCGGCCTGGGCGACCAGCTTCGGATCGACCGCGTCCATCAGCCGGTGGTAGATCTCTCGTGCGGCGTCCCGCAACACGAACAGGATCGCCACAGTGATCAGCAAGCCAACGATCGGGTCGGCCAGCGGGAAGCCGAGCGCGGCGCCACCCGCGCCGAGCAGCACCGCCAGCGAGGTGAACCCGTCGGTGCGGGCGTGCAGACCATCGGCCACCAGGGCGGCAGAGCCGATCTCCCGGCCCACCTTGATCCGGTAGCGGGCCACCCACTCGTTGCCGAGGAACCCGACCACTCCGGCTGCGGCCACCAGTCCGAGCGCCCTCATGTCCTCCGGGTTGATCAGACGCTTGACCGCCTCGTAGCCGGCCAGCGCGGCCGATGCGGCGATCAAAACCACGATGACGACCCCGGCAAGGTCCTCAGCGCGGCCGTAGCCGTAGGTGAACCGGCGGGTGGCCGCCCGCCGGCCCACCCAGAAGGCGATCGCCAGCGGCACCGCCGTCAACGCATCGGCGAAGTTGTGCAGCGTGTCGCCGAGCAGCGCCACCGAACCGGAGACCGCCACGATCGCCGACTGCACGAGCGCGGTGACCACCAGGACGGCGAACGAGATGGCCAGCACCCGCATCCCCCGGCTGCTGGACTCCAACGCCGAGTCGGTCTTGTCCGCGCTGTCGTGACTATGCGGGGTAACGACGTGGCCCACCTTCGCCAGCAACCGTCTGAACCCGCCACCTCGCTCTTCCTCATGCCCGTGCCCGTGCCCGTGCCCGTGGCCGTGCCCGTGCCCGTGCCCGTGACCGTGGTGGGGGGAATCCTGCTGCGCCATCCGCGTGCCTCGCTTGCCTCTCTGACCGCTTCGCCCGATTATATGTAGTCATGTACGCACGCGACAACGAATCAGGTGCCAACCTCTCGCAGGTGCAACCCACCGGCGCGCAGGTGGAAGCCGCAGTGGAAGCCTTTCGCATGCTCAGCGACGCCACCCGGCTGCGCCTGATGTGGCTGTTGTCCACCGGCGAGTTCGACGTCGGATCGCTCGCCGCAGCGATCGACGTGGCCAGACCCTCGGTCTCCCAGCACCTGGCCAAACTCCGGCTGGCCGGGCTCGTACAGACCCGAAGAGAAGGCCGCCGCGTGCTCTACCGCGCCCGCGACGCGCACGTCCGGGCCCTGATCGGCGAGGCGCTCTTCCACGCCGATCACGAGGTCTCCGGCATCCCCCGTCACGATTGACCGCGCGGGCGCGGTTCCCCCGCCGTGCCGGCGATCCGCTTCTTGATGGCCCGCGGACCCAGTTCTTCACGATCGTCTTTCAGGGGCGCAGCCTGGTCAGATGCTCCGGACCCAGAACGCCGAACCGGCATCGCCTGACGTCAGGGGGTCCCGGTAGCAGTCGCGGAAAATCCAACGAACCTATCACTGACCTGCGGTTACATGGGCGACGTGGAGCGCCCCGGGAACGTCGCCCGGTTGGTCGGAGTTGTTGTCCCGGATGGGGTCAGGTCTTGCGGCGCGCTTTAGGGTCGCTAGTACGGCAGCCGCCATTTGTTAGCTGAGCTGTGTGTACGCCGTGGCCAGACGGGCTTGGCGCGCACCGATCAGCGTGTGACCTGCGCCGGCGCGGACGTAGGCCAGGTGCACGGTGTTGATGCCGTTGTCGATGCCGCCCGCGCAGCCCATGTGCTGCCGCTTGACGCCCACCGTCGCGACACCCTTCTTCTCTCCTGGCCGGACTCATCCAGCACCCCGACGGTCAGGCTTCCGGGGCGGGCGACGGTGTCCAGACGGGCGACGGCGAAGCGGCGGATGGCGCTCATCGCGCCCGCGGTGTCCCAGCTGGCGCGGTTCAGTAGCCGCTGGGTGGCATCGGGGCTGCGGCCACCTGCCCACTCGATGATCGTCCAGCCGTTGCGTTTGGGCAGGTCGGACATCACGGCACGGACGTACTTGGCGGCCTGCAGCCGGGGTTCGCCCCTACCGGTCCCTGCGCCAGCACGGAACCCGCCGCCTCTACCTCGGCGACGCCTGCACCCTGGCCACCATCCACGCCTACGCCCACGCCGGCACCGAGCACATCGTGGTGATCGAGGTGCCGTCCGAGGCCCTCACACCCCTCGGCGACCGCTGGCCCCGCTACCGCTTCCTGCCCATTGAAGGAGCACCGGGCAACGCCCTGCAGACCTGGCTCGAACACGCCGCCGCCGGCGGCGGACTCGCGGGCATCGACGGCGCACTGGTCCTCGGCCACGCCCAGTCCATCCAGCACCAGCGGCACGCGCTCATCAACAACCAGATCCTGCCGCGCCGCGCCATCACCACCAAGCCCTACTGGGCCACCGGCAGACAAGGAATGTGATAGCAACCCGACCTGCGCATACCGCGCTCCTCTCAACAAACCAGTACAGGTCGGCCCGAGATTGCACCGGCTCATCCCAGGAGCAAGCGACTACGCCTGCGCAACGAGGACCTGGCCACCGCCTGACCCTGCCACGACGAGTGTCCAGCCGGGGTACGGGTAAAACCGGCCATGAGTCGATCTTGAGAACGTAGGGCATGCCCGCTGCGGGTCCGGGCTGGTGGGGTATTTGCTGCGCATCGCGATCTCGATCCGGGAGAACAGGATGTCGTCGGTCACGCTCCTGCGCCGGCTGGGCAACCACTCCCGCGAGAATCGCCTGTATCGGGCGTTCAGGGGGCTCGGCCGGGCGATCCGCACCATCACGCTGTTGCGCTATCTGTCCGAGCCACAGCTGCGGGAGCAGATCACCCAGGTCACCAATCGGAATGAGGCTTTCCACGGTTTCGCCGACTGGCTGATGTTCGGCGGCAAGCTCATCGGCCACAACGACCCCGGCTATCAGGAGAAGGTCATCAAGTTCAACCAGTTGCTCGCCAACTGCGTCATGTACTCCACCGCCCTGGACATCACCGACGCCGCCAACGACATCGCCGCCGAGGAACACCCTGTCGACCTGGCGACCGTCTCCCCCTAAATCACCCACGCCGTCCGCCGGTTCGGGAACTGGACCCTCAACCTCACCCCGCCGGACGACACCCCCAACACGCGGTTGGACCTGGAACCACGAGTGTTGTTCGCAGCGCCGGCGCCTGATCCCGTTCCAGGGTTGGCGTGACACGACTGACCCATGCCTGGATGGCCCCTGAACAGGGGGCCGCTCACAGCAACTGTGTGGCAAGCTCCTGCCACTGACGCAGTGGCGGCTCGTCTGGTGTGGCCGTAAGCACGTGCAGGCTGACATGGTCCGCACCGGCGTCGAGATGCTCCTCAACCCGCCGGGCGATGTCCTCGGGCCCGCCGATGGCCACCAGGGCATCGACCAGCCGGTCGTCGAGGGATTCGGCATCGTCGAATCCCAGATCGCGCAGCAGCGTGAGCCGGTTGGGCAGGGCGGCGGCCGCGTGGGCGCGGGCCAGCTCGGCCGCGATGGGACGGGACGGGTTCAGGACGACGAGCTGGGTGACCGCCAGCATTGCCTGTGGCCCGAGCAGGCTTCTGGCGTTGCGGGTGTGCTCGATCGGCATGCCCAGCGGGTGGGCGCCCCACGCGCGTTCGGCGGCGAGCTGGAGCATCTTCGGGCCCAGCGCGGCCAGGACCCGGGGCACTGCGGGGATCGCCGGGCCGAACGGGGCGGTGTCCATCGCGTCCAGATAGGCGCGCATGGTCGCCACCGGCGGGCCGAACCGGTGGCCGCGCACGTCGGTCACCAGGGCGGGGTGGCTGACGCCAAGGCCGAGCAGGAACCGCCCAGGGAATGCCTCGGCAAGGGTCCGCTGCGCGGCAGCGGCGGTGGTCGCGTCGCGGGCGTAGATGCTGGCGGTACCGGTGGCGATGACCGTCTGTCGGGTGGCCGACAGCAGCAGAGCGGCCTGGGCCATGGCCTCGCGGCCGGTCGTCTCGGGAAACCACAGGGCCGGGTAGCCGAGGTCCTCGATGGCGGCGACCGCTTGGCGCAGGGCGGGGGCGGGATAGCGATCCATCTCGCCCGCCCAGATGCCGACCCGTCCGAGGGCGGGCGCGCTCATTGGTCCTGCTCGGCGGTGTCCTGAGCGGTCAGGAAGCCGGCGATCTGGGCGGCTCCGGTCCGCTCCAGCCAGGTGCGCAGGTCCAGCAGGCCGGGGTGCAGCGCGCGGGTGAAGGCGACGTCGGCGCGATAGCCGCGTTCGTTGAGCCAGGTGTAGGCGAAGGCGAAGTCCTCGCCGAGCTGCGCGATCGCCTCGATCGGGATCTGGACGTAGGGCAGCGGCCGGCCGATGGCCTCGGAGATGGCCGCGGCGATCTGCACTGGGGTTAGTTCGTCCCCGGCCAGGTCGACCGCGCGCCCGATCCACTCGCCTGGCTGGGCGAAGGCCAGCGCGGCGAAGAGGCCGACGTCGTCGACGGCCATGATCTGCTGCGGCACGTCGGCGGCGAACGCGGTGGCCACTGCGCCGTCGTGCAGGTGGTAGGCGCCGGTGTAGTTCTCCATGAACGAGACCGGGCGCAGGAAGGTCGCTGGCAGGCCCAGCCGGGTGATGTGCTGTTCGATCCGCCACTTGTTGATCGTGTTCTGCGGCAGCTTCTCGGTGTTGTGGCGGCCCGCGCCGGCGAGCGAGGCGTAGACCAGGTGCCGCACACCGGCGGCGTGTACCGCGTCGGCGACGTTGCGGCCCCAGCGGACCTCGTCCTCGGCGGAAAAGCCCGCCGGGGTGCCCGGGGAGCCGACGGTGGGCTGCACGCTGAACAGGCCGTCGGCGCCTTCGGCCGCGGCGATGAGCGAGGCGACGTCGTCCATCTCGGCGCGGACGAACTCGGCGCCCGCCTGCGCCGGTGCCCGGGCCGCTGAGGCGTCCGGATCGCGCGTCACCGCCCGTACCCGCCAGCCGTCGGCGAGCAGATGCGTCGTCACGGCCCGGCCCTGCAGGCCGGTCGCCCCCACCACCACGATGGTCTTCACGATGTGTCTCCAAACAGTAGGCACGCTGAGGCCACCCACATAAGTAGGGTGGTCCTCCGGTTATGGGTGAGTACGATATGGAGGGCCACCCCACTTTTGCAAGCCCACCGGAGACCACATGCCGCAGGACAGCCGTACGACGCCACCCGCGCGGCCGATGCGCGCGGATGCGCGCCGTAACTACGACCGCATCCTGGCCGCGGCCGCCGCGGCCATCGCCGAGCACGGAGCCGAGGCATCCCTGGAGGAGATCGCCCGGCGCGCGGGCGTCGGCTCGGCCACGCTGCACCGGCACTTCCCCTCGCGGCAGCAACTGCTGGAGGCCGTCTTCCGGGACAAGGTCGAGGCCCTGTGCGCCACCGCCGACGACCTGGCCACCGGCCCCGATCCCGGACCTGCTCTGCTGACCTGGCTTCGAGCCGTCGCCAGGCATGCCGTGTCGAACCGAGGCCTGGCCGCCTCGCTGATGCGCGGCGGCCAAGACGGCGATCCCACGCTGGGCGCCACCTGTCACACGATGATCACGAACGCCGGAGCGGACTTGCTGGCCCGCGCCCGCCGCGCGAACGCCGTACGAGCCGACGTCTCCATCACGGACTTGCTCAAACTCGTCAACGCCATCTCCCTGGCCACGGAGCAAGAACCCGATGGTGCGGCCCAGGCCGACCGGCTGCTCACTCTTGCACTGACTGGAGTGCACCCACAGGAGAAACGGTGAGATGAAAGATGTGACACAGAATGTGAATTATCTGTCACAGTGGCCCTGCCGAGGTGACAGACGCCCAGCTTGCCGCTCACGGCTGCCGGGGCGACTCGGCCACGTTATGTGTCACATCGCCTTCAGGAGGACGGCCCCGTGTCCGTCGTCGCGTTCCCGGCCAGCCCGACCCGGCGGCCGCCGGCGCGACGGTCACGGCCGCAGTCGAGCGCTTCCTCGACTCCATCACCGTGGCCACCACCCGCGCCGGCTACGCCGAGACCCTCACCCGCCTGACCACCGTCACCGGCCGGCCGCACCTCCGGACCGGTCTTCCTGCCGGTCAGCCACTCCCAGCGGGTGACCCGACTCACCTTTTCACGAGCCAGGTCGTGGGTCAGCACGATGTGCGTCTCCTGCTCGGCGACGACGTAGGGGTTGCCCGCCTCCCACGGCACCTCGGCCCAGGAGGCGTTCTCGGCGATGTCGACGGCGGCTCGCCCGCCCCGGCGCGCTCGACGAGGCCCTCCACTCGGATCGGCGTCACCAGGGGCAGTGCGCCACGAGGCGCTGATTTGTCCGGATGGAGGTGGAAGACCACCATCTCCTCGCCGTCGTAGCGGTGAGGTGAAGCTGGAGGCAGC
>NZ_JBEXGU010000278.1:0-7875 GCF_040607515.1 Streptosporangium sp. NPDC005286
CGCCGCACCCCACGCTCGGCCACCACATGCCGCGCGAACAACCCACCCAGACCACCGGTCCCACCAGTGATCAACACCGTCCCCTCCGGATCCCACGAGCGGACACCGTCATCGGCGAGGACATCGCCAAGGTCAGAGCTGGGCGCCACCCGCGCCAGCCGCGGCACCCGCACTTCAGCACCGCGCACCGCCACCTGCGGCTCGCCTGAGGCCAGAACCGCAGACAGCACGTCAGACAAAGTCGCGAGCGAAGACTCCCGATCATCCACGTCGACCAGCACGAACCGGCCCGGATTCTCCGACTGAGCGCTGCGCACCAGCCCTCGCGCCGCCGCCACGACCGGGTCCGGCGCCGCTTCATCGTCCTCATTGACACCGGTCACAACCCCGCACCGGGTCACCAACACCAGACGCGAATCGGCGAACCGGTCATCGGCCAGCCACCCCTGCAGCAGGCCCAGAACATGCGAGGTCAACTCGTGCACCGACTCCACGACCCCGCCGGCCCGGCCAGAGACCGCTTCCGCCAGCACCACACCCGGCACCGGACCCGCCTCCGCCAGCGACAGCAGATCCGCATGAACCGGCGCCGAATCCCCGCCCGAACCCCCAGCCGCCCGCAGCACCCCAGCGACACCCAACGTGTCCAGGCCGAGCACCGCCACCGGGAGCGGATCGGCGGTCGGGAGATCTGTCAGCGACGTCCACTCCAAGCCGAACAGCGCGTCCCGCTCCACCCCTCGGCCGCGTCCCGCGGCGGCGAACTGCTCGGCCGCGACCGGCCGCAGCACCAGCGACCGCGCCGACAGCACCAGTTCCCCAGCCGCGTCCACCGCCGTCACCGAGACCGCATCAGCATCGGTCCTGGCCAGCCGCACCCGCAGCACCGACGCACCACCGGCGTGCAGACAGACTTCTCCCCAGGAGAACGGCAACCGGCCGCCCTCGGCATCGTCCAGCCCGGCGAACGGCACCGCGTGCAACGCCGCGTCCAACAGCGCCGGATGCAACCCGAACGAACCCGCGCTCGACGCCGCCCGCTCAGGCAGAACGACCTCGGCGAACACCTCACCGGCCTCGCCACGCCAGGCCGCCTTCAAGCCCTGGAACACCGGCCCGTAATGGAACCCGCCCGCGGCGAACTGGTCGTACAACCCGTCCAGCTCAATGACGGACGCCCCCTGCGGCGGCCACACCACCGTCTCGAACGGCGCAGCGGCGCGGCCTCCGGCCGTCAGCACACCGGTGGCGTGCTCAACCCACGGCTCCTCATCGGCGGCCTCTGCCGACCGGGCATAGATGCTCACACCACGGCGGCCCGATCCGTCCGCCGCCCCCACCCACACCTGCACCGCGACCGCATCCCGCTCGCCCAGCACCAGCGGCGCGGTCAAGGTCAGCTCCTCGACCACATCACAGCCGGCCTGATCACCCGCCCGCACCGCCAGCTCCACGAACACGCTGCCCGGCACCACCACCGAACCCATCACCACGTAATCGGCCAGCCACGGATGCGACCACAGCGACAATCGCCCGGTCAGCAGCACCCCATCGGAGCCGGCCAGCCCGACCGCGGCCCCCAGCAACGGATGGCCCGTAGCCGCCAACCCGGCAGCCGCCACATTCCCCACCCGCGAACCCGCACCATCAGGCCAGAAACGCTGACGCTGGAACGCATACGTCGGCAACTCCACCCGGTGCCCGCCCGCAAGCACCGACTCCCAATCCACCACCGCCCCACACACATGCAACTGAGCCAACGCCGACATGACCGACCACCGCTCGTCCCGGTCCCTGCGCAGCACCGGCACCACCACCGCGTCAGACCCCGTCACCAAGTCCGCGACGGGCTGATCCTCGGCGGCAAGGGTGTCCTGAGCCATGGCGGTCAGCACCCCGTCGGGGCCGAGCTCCAGATACGCCCGCACGCCCTGACCGTGCAGCGCCCGGATGCCGTCGGCGAAGCGGACCGCGCCGCGGACCTGCTCCACCCAGTAGTCCGGCGAGCACAACTGCTCGGCCGTGGCCACCTGGCCGGTCAGGTTCGACACCACCGGAACCTGCGGCGCGTTGAAGGTGAGCGTCCGGGCCAGTTCCCCGAACTCTTTCAGCATCGGCTCCATCAACGGCGAATGGAACGCATGCGACACCCGCAACCGCTTAGTCCGCACCCCCCGCTCCTCCAGCACCGCGACGATCCCGAGCACCGGCTCCTCCACGCCGGAGATCACCACCGAGACCGGACCGTTCACCGCCGCGATCGACACCTCATCCTCACGCCCGGCCAGCAGCTCGGCGACCTCCTCCTCGGCGGCCTGCACCGCCACCATCGCCCCGCCCGACGGCAACGCCTGCATCAGCCGCGCCCGGCCCGCCACCAGCACACCCGCGTCGGCAAGCGACAACACCCCGGCCACGTGCGCCGCCGCGATCTCCCCGATCGAATGTCCCGCCAGCACTTCCGGCTTGACACCCCACGAAGACACCAGCCGGAACAGCGCCACCTCAAGCGCGAACAACGCCGGCTGCGCCCACCCCGTCCGATCCAGCGCCTCCACCTCGGGCGTGCCCGGCTCGGCGAACACCACCTCACGCAACGGCCCGTCCAGCAGCGGATCCAGCTCGGCGATCACCTCATCCAACGCCTGCGCGAACACCGGGAACCGGTCATACAGCTCCCGGCCCATCCCCGCCCGCTGGCTGCCCTGACCGGTGAACAGGAATGCGATCTTGTCCCGCCGCCCGCTCTGTCCCAGCAGGACGCCCGCACCCGACCGGCCCTCGGCCACGGCCCGCAGCCCGGCCACGACATCCTCGCGGGCACCGGCCAGCACCGCCGCCCGGTGCTCGAAGACCGACCGCGTCGTGACAAGAGAGAAGGCCATGTCGGCCAGATCCAGATCAGGCTCGGCATCCAGGTACGACACCAGCCGCTCGGCCTGCGCCCGCAGCGCCTCCGCCGTACGACCCGACACCAGCATCGGGGGCACATCTGCGGTCGCCGCCGGGTCCCGGTCCCCCGCTCTCGCCGCGATTCGCCGGTTGTTCGGCGCCTGCTCAATGATCACGTGGGCGTTGGTGCCGGTGAGGCCGAACGACGACACCCCGGCCCGCCACGGCCGCTCCACCCGAGGCCAGGCCCTGGCCTCGGTCAGCAACTCCACCGCACCAGCCGACCAGTCCACATGCGACGACGGCGCATCCACATGCAACGTCCTGGGCAACACCTCATGCCGCATCGCCATGACCATCTTGATCACACCCGCCACACCGGCGGCCGCCTGGGTGTGACCGATGTTCGACTTCACCGATCCGAGCAGCAGCGGCCGATCCTCCGGCCGATCCTGCCCGTACGTGGCCAGCAACGCCTGCGCCTCGATCGGGTCACCCAGCGTCGTCCCCGTGCCGTGACCCTCGACCACGTCCACATCGGCGGGGTTCAGCCCGGCGCTGCCCAGCGCCTGGCGAATCACCCGCTGCTGCGACGGACCATTCGGCGCGGTGAAGCCATTCGACGCGCCGTCCTGGTTCACCGCCGACCCGCGCAGCACCGCGAGTACCTGATGGCCGTTGCGCTGAGCGTCCGACAACCGCTCCAGGACCAGCACGCCCACGCCCTCGGCCCACCCCGTGCCGTCCGCCGCGTCGGCGAACGCCTTGCACCGGCCGTCAGGCGCCAGCCCACCCTGCCGGGTGAACTCCACGAACGCGCCAGGGGTGGTCATCACGGTCACCCCGCCCGCCAGCGCCAGCGAGCAGTCACCGCTGCGCAGCGCCTGCGTCGCCAGGTGCAACGCCACCAGGGATGACGAGCAGGCGGTGTCCACCGTCACCGCCGGGCCCTCCAGGCCCAGCGTGTACGAAAGCCGACCGGAGGCCGCGCCCGCGCCCATGCCGGTCCCGACGTTGCCCTCGAGATCGGCCAGCGAGCTGACCATCAGGTAGGAGTAGTCCTGACCGCTCATCCCGACGAAGACCCCGGTACGGCTGCCGCGCAGCCGGGCGGCGTCGATCCCGGCCCGCTCGACAGCCTCCCACGACACCTCCAGCAGCAGCCGCTGCTGCGGATCCATCGCCAGCGCCTCGCGCGGCGAGATCCCGAAGAACCCAGGGTCGAAGTCCGCGATGTCGCGGATGAAGGCTCCCTTTTCGGTGTCACTCCGAGGTCGGCCGTCCGGATCATGGCCCGACAGCATGTCGAGATCCCAGTCGCGGTCGGACGGGAAGCCCGAGGTGGCGTCACCACCTTCGACGATCAGCCGCCACAGATCCTCAGGGGAGGACACCCCGCCGGGGAACCGGCAGCTCATCGCCACGATGGCGATCGGCTCGGTGGTGACCGCGACCAGCTTCTGGTACTGACGCCGTAGCCGTTCGGCCTCCTTCATGGAGGTCCGGAGCGCCTGTACGACCTGCTCACTGGGCGTATCCATCACAGCCTCCGTACATCGGGCGGGGTCGGGAAACCTGCGGCCGGCGTCACCGGTACAGGACACCCACCGCCGCCGCGTCGATCGCGTCAGTCACCACGTCCCTCTCCGCACACACCGGCACCCGGTGCTCTCGCCTGGCGGAGCGTTCCCGCCAGGGAGGGGAGGCGGTATGCACGACGGGGCTCCCCTTAGCAGGAAGGTCGTCGAGCATGCCATCCATTCGGTGAAGTTAGGCCGATGGCGACTCGGCAAACGCCTAGTCTTTAGCGGGCCTGGCGAAGCCGGCCGTGCCCACGGGCCGTGGCCCGGGAAAACTAGTGATCCCCCTAATGTCGCCGCGATACCGTGCGGGCACGCCGACGTCAGGACACGAAAGACGTGCACGGCGACGACGGATCCGCACCGGAGCAGACGCCTGCGTGTCACTGGCTGTTCGGCAGTCCGGCTCCCGCGATGGAGGTGTGTGTGATGGGCGAGAGCCGCAAGCCGCTGCTGTTCGTGAGCAATCCAGGGGCCGGTGTCTTCAATCCCCTGTGCGTGATCGCCGCCGAACTGGCCCGGCGTGGTACGGAGGATCTGTGGTTCGCGACGGATGAGTCCTGCAGGGCCGACATCGAGAAGATCGGCGAGGGAAGCGGCGTGCGGTTCGCCTCGCTCGGCGAGACCGATCCAAGGCACTCCCCCGCCGACTGGGACGACGAGATGTACCGGCTGGCCACCCAGCGGTCCCGTTGGAAGGCACACCACGCGGTGGTGCGGCGCGGGTTCGACCCGAGCAGTGGGGAGAAGAAGTATCTGGCGCTCGACGCCCTGGCCGAAGAGCTCAAGCCGGCCCTCATGGTCTTCGACAGCGTGAACCCTCTCGCGCTCATAATAGCGCTCAAGAGGAAGATCCCATTCGTCCTCAGCTCGCCTTTCCTGCCGAGCAACCTGCTTATCACCAGGACACCGCGCGGATTCCCCATGCTGCACACCGGGCTGCCCTTGAACATGTCGTTCCAGCAGCGGGTCCACAACACCGTGTTCAAGCTCCGGGCCGGGCTGATGTTCCTGCATCCGACGATGCTGAGGCTCGCGCTCAAAAGCGCCTCGTACGCGAGGATGCTCCAGCTCCCACGGGAGGCGCTCCGCCCGTCGTCGAAAATCGACTGTGCCGATGCCGTCCTGTGCTATTCGGTCTTCGGGCTGGAGTACCCGTTCCCCCTTCCGGACAGGTTCCACATGCTCGGCGCCATCATCCCGCCGTTGCCGGAGGCGCCGGACGACGGCGACCTGTCCCGTTGGCTCGACGCCAACCCCTCCGTGGTCTACATCGGACTCGGCACCATCACCCGGCTGACCCGCCACGAGGTACACGCGCTGGTGGAGGTCGCCCGCCGGTTGGACGGCAGGCATACCGTGCTGTGGAAGCTCCCGGCCGAGCAGCAACACCTGCTACCGCCCAGGGACGAGCTGCCACCGAACCTCAGGATCGAGAGCTGGGTTCCCTCCCAGCTCGATGTGCTGGCTCATCCCAACGTCAAGCTCTTCTTCAACCACGGCGGCGCCAACGCGTTCCACGAGGGCCTGTATTTCGGCAAGCCGCAGATCATCCGGCCACTGTGGGTCGACTGCTATGACCAGGCGGTGCGCGGCGTGGACAGCGGAGTCAGCCTCACGGTGGACGATCCGCAGACCATCGACGCCGATGATGTGGTCGACAAGATCACCCAACTGCTGAACAACCCCGCCTTCCGTGAGCGCGCCGAATTCTTCGCCAAAGTGCAGCGTGAGGCGGGAGGCACCCGAGCGGCCGCCGACCTGATCCTGGGCAACCCGGCGCTGAAATGATCTGACAGGTACTGCCGAAGGACGTGGCGACAGCATGGAAACGCACAGTGGCGATCCGATATCCATCGAGTTCCCGAGGCGGCGGCGCGGGCAGCTCTCTCCCCCGGACGAGTACGCCTCACTCCGGGCGCAGTCGGGGCTGGTCAAGTCGGCGCTGCCCAACGGCAGCACCGTGTGGCTGGTCACTCGACATGATGACGTGCGCACTGTGCTCACCGATCCCCGGATCAGTGCCAGCCCCTTACACGAGGGCTTTCCGACGATCGGGCGCAACGGGACGGTGCCGCCGCCCGACCAGATTCCCGGCTGGTTCGTCGCGTACGACCCACCGGAGCACACCCGCTTCCGCAAGGCTCTGATCCCTGAGTTCACGGTACGGCGGATCGCCGAGCTTCGCCCGGCCATCCAGCGAATCGTCGACACCTGCATCGACGCCATGCTCAACGCCGGCACCACCGCCGAGCTGGTGTCCGCGTTCGCGCTGCCGGTGCCGTCGCTGATCATCTGTGAGCTGCTCGGCGTGCCGCGTACGGACCGCGAGCTTTTCGAGTCGAGGACGCGCATCCTGGTGACCTTCACCTCGACCGACGATGAACGCGAGGACGCGACCAAGGACCTGCTGCTGTACATCTCCAAGCTGATCACCATGAAGCAGCGGTTCCCCGGCAGGGACCTGACCAGCCGGCTGTTGTCCGCCGGAGTGCTGACCCCCAAGGAGATCTCCGGCGTCGCCCTGCTGCTGCTGATCGCCGGACACGAGACAACGGCGAACAACATCGCGCTCGGCGTGGTCATGCTGCTGCTGAACCGGCAGTGGATCGGCGCGCCGGGGGTGGTGGAAGAGGTGCTGCGCTACCTGTCCGTCGCTGACCGGGTGGCGCTCCGCGTGGCCGTCGAGGACATCGAGATCGGCGGGCACGTGATCAAGGCCGGCGAGGGCATCGTGCCGCTCGGCGCCGCGGCGAACCACGACCATGCCACGTTCGAGCGGGCCGACGAGTTCGATCCGAGCCGTTCGGCCCGCCACCACGTCGCGTTCGGGTACGGCGTGCACCAGTGTCTCGGGCAGAACCTCGTCAGGATCGAGATGGAGACCGTCTTCGCGTCCCTGTTCCAGCGGATTCCGACCCTTCAGCTCGATATCGCGGTCGAGGACCTGCCGTTCAAGTACACCGGTGTGCTGTTCGGGCTGCATGCGCTCCCGGTCCGTTGGTGACGGAGCGGCAGGCCCCGGCCGGTCACCTGTCAGACCCGGTCTCTCAAAAATGAGGAATGTCATGCGTGTCAATGTGAACGCCCAGCGCTGCATCGGTGCCGGCCAGTGCGTGCTCATCGCGCCGGAGGTCTTCGACCAGAGCGACGAGGGAACCGTCATCGTTCTGGTCGAAGACCTGGACGATTCGGCTCAGGCCGTTATGCGAGAGGCCGTCGTGGCCTGCCCGTCCAGGTCCATCTCGCTGGCCGAAAGCTGAAGACCATACCGAACAGGTGACCGCGATCTGACTGCACGAACCTGACCCGGCCGGGTGGACGCACACCCGACCGGGTCAATTGGCGTTCCGGACCGTCCCACCTTGGGTCCCGCCGTCATGGTCCCGCTCGTGGGCGCGGG
>NZ_JBEXGU010000279.1:0-7774 GCF_040607515.1 Streptosporangium sp. NPDC005286
CCGGCACGCCCAGCCCAAGGTCAGCTTCGCAGCCAGCTCCCCGATCCGCTCATGGACCAGTTATCCCGCCAAGGTTGCGTGACGCGCCACTAGCCCCGTTTTCCGCATGTGCCGCGTCGTCGCAGGTCGGCAGCTATACCTGATCCAGTACATCGGGTAATCGCCCCAGGTCAATCGGGATCACGTGCGGAATACAGGACTGGCGGTGAGCCTCCCGCCTCGGACCCGAACACCGTCGCCTCACTCCTCGAAGTGGCCCGGGGCATTGATTCGCTCTCCCGACAGACATATGGATTACGCAATTTGGCCGCTTGAGGAAAGGGCGGGGGCGGTCGTCAACATATGACACCTCGCGATTGATTAGATCAACGGCCTGCTCGACCGCCGGACCTCAGCCCACGAACGACTGTCCCGGCGGCCGATTCTCGCGCCTCCTCTCGGCTGTCAGGCGGCGGGCCATTTCACCGAGGGTGGTCGTGCACATCACGTTGGACAGGCCACTCTCCTCGGACAGACCATGGCGGCGTACCGCGTAGTAGCCGCCTCCGGCCGCCTCGGAGATGAGCCACTGCCTGCCGTACCGGGCGATCAGGATGGCCATCTCCCCGGGGGCCGGCACGTCGGTCACCGTCGCGCCAGCCGGAACCAGACGACGCGGCCCGCCGTGCCCTCGTGCCAGCCCCAGGACATGGCCACCTCACCGACCAGCCAGAGCCCGCGGCCGCCCTCGGCGTCCTGGTCCGGCTCGGCCGGGATCTTGGGCGCGCAGGTGGCGGAGCCCTTGTCGGCCACCGCTATCTGGACGGTCTCGCCGCAGTTCGCGACCACGATCGTCACCAGCCTGCCGGCGCGTCCCGACTCCGAGTGTCTTACCGCGTTCGACACCAGCTCGCTGACCAGAAGCTCGGCGTCGTACGTATCCCGCCGGCCCGAGTTCTCCAGCACGCCCCTGACGTATCGCCGGGCTGCGCCGACCGACTCGGCCACCCCGGGCAGTTCGACACTGCCCAGCAGACCGAGCGCGGAAACCGCTTCGGCGCCCATTCGATCACCGCCATTCCTGCGAGGTGCCAGGCGCTCAGAAAACGCCTGTCACATGTCTCCGTTAACCAGGCGAATTGTCCATTTAATTCCTTGACGTCGTCTGGATAAACGCTTGGCACCATAGAGTGCACAGAGTTAGGCTGCCATTACAGAAAGAATCGACCGACAAATGAACGACGACCCCCTACGTATGGTGTAGCCATTTGTCATTTATTTGACGGCCGACGTCATCAAAACGTTGGAGAGATGACATGGGAAACGACCTCGACCCGCGACTGACACCGGCCCAGCGCTTCGGCCGCGAGCTGGCACGGGCCCGCAGGGAGGCGGGTCTGTCACAGACCCGGCTCGGCACTCACCTGGGCGTCTCGTCGTCGCTCATCGGCCACATCGAGATCGGCAACCGGAACCCCAGCCTTGACCTGGCGGCCCGCTGCGACGAGTTCTTCAAGACGGACGACCACTTCACCCACCTCTGCCGGAACATCACCGCCCCCCACCGGGCCGCGCTGGTTCCTCAGATGGTCCGAAGAGATCGAACCCCGCGCCCGCGTGCTGCGCTGCTGGGACCCGCTCCTGGTCCCCGGCCTGCTCCAGACGGAGAACTACGCACGAGCCGTTTTCCGGGGTGGTCTGGCCACCTCAGAACAGGAGATCGAAGATCAGGTCAGCGCTCGCATGCGGCGGCAACTCATCCTCAGAAAGGAGAGCCCTCCCGTTCTATGGGCACTTCTCGACGAGTGGGTGCTCCGTCGCCCTATCGGCGGCCGAGAGGTTATGTACGAACAGCTCGACCATCTCGCTGCCATCGCTGGTTGGCAGAACGTGAAAGTGCAACTCGTCCCCCACGACACTTTCTGCACTGCGGGCCTGATGTCCGGGTTCGCTCTCGCCGAACTGCCGGACGCGCCCACCACTGTCTCCATAGAGTCATCGGGAGCTGGCGAGGTGTCAGCGGAACATGCTTTGGCATCGTTCATCTGGGATAGATATGACAGGATCCGAGCAGAGGCACTTCGTCCCAGCCAGTCGCTAGAGATGATCAAAGAAGCGAGGGACCAATGGAAGCAACAGACCTGATCGGCCTCGACCTCTCCAAGGCCGCCTGGAAGAAGAGCTCCCTCAGCGGCGACAGCGGTGGAAACTGCGTCGAAGTCGCCGGCAACCTCCCCGGAGCCATAGCCGTCCGCGACAGCAAGAACCCCACCGGCCCAGCCCTCACCTTCACCCCGACCGAATGGCGCACCTTCCTCACCGCCGTAAAGTCCGGTCACTTCGACTGACCGGCAAGACCGCTCTTTGCGGCTGGATCTCGAATACCTGCTCGGAGATCCGCTCTCGCCTCAAAACCATACGCACCCGACCGTCCCAACGGTCGGGTGCCGTTTTGATGCGGGGCAGCTTCCCGGAGGTACCACTCACTCAGGCTCTCGCCCGCGCTCGACGATGTGAAGGGTGCGGACCTCCGGCTTTGCGAGCAGGTCAAGCGCCCGGTCACGGCTGTGTAAGTTGGCAATGAAGCCATAGACTTTTCCTCGTGCCGCCGCTTCCCGCAGTAGGCGCAGATCGAGCCCCAAATTCGCCAGGCTTGCACTGTCTCCGTCCTTGAGAACGCTCACCCATTTCCGAAACTGCGAAACAGCAGACTTGATGCTGCAGTCATGATCCACGAATATCGTCGCTTCGCACCCACCTAAGCCGGGCCACCAGTACAGCGGCTTTCCATTCATTGACTGCGAACCCGACAAGAAGAAACGCTTAAATTCGAGATCCCAGGAAAATCCCAGTTTATCAAGATCCTCTTCGGCAAGAGGGGCGGCGAGCTCGACTATGACTGTGGTCAGAGCTTCGGGTTCAAGTGACCTCACCTGGATTTCCGCACTCTTCTTCGCGGAGAGATCGACTCCCTCACCACCCCGAAATTTCCTCAGGTAGCGCGTTAGCGACGATCCCGGAAATTCTGTCCTGTCGGTGTTACCGAATAAGTCCTGCGATATCTCCACAAAGCCAGGGTGGCGATCGGGCGTTATTTCATCCAGATGCGATCCGATCTCCGCTGTCATCGAAGTTCGAAAAAGCCCACGCTCGGCACCGCCCCCAAAGCTGACCCGATACTCGGGGTTGGCGACTTGCGCAGCGTTTCCCCACACAAAACCAAAATGCGTTGGGTCTGAGTTGGGACGGAACTGCACCCACGCAATCATTCCTGCCAGCAGAACAAGCACAACCACGACGACATTGCGGGCCCATCTGTCTATTGTGCTCATCATGAATCCCATTTCAACGGTCAAACTGCTCACAAAGCTACGTCGCGGCTCGGCACTGTAGAAGCTACGCCTACCGGAGGGCACATACTGTCCAGGTCATCGTGCACCTCTCGCTAGAGGGCGGCTTCGTCCCACCGGGCAACAGGTTCCGCAACGATGACCTATCAACAAGGACTCACCGCATCAATGAGTTTCGGCCACGCCCAGTCAAGGGTCCACCTTGGGCAGCGGCGTTGCGAACGAACGTTTATAGACGTACCCGAACACGAAGAAAGCCTGCAGAACTCCCAGAACAAGCAACGGAATACCTCCCGGCCTGCGAGGAGCCCACTGATCGAAAACAACGACCACCCCTGAGACGATCACCAGGAACGTCGTCAGTGTGGCGACTAGTCGACCCCAGCGCTCGCTACGCACCGAATGCCTTCCCCGACGCAGAAGCCACCACAGCAACAGAGCCTGAAGTAACCCCGGCCAGAGCAACGACACCCACTCCGCGGTACCGCTGGTGAGAACCTGAGGGGTCAGGCTTTCCATCGCAAGATCTGTGGCAGCTGCGGCGACAGAGAGAGGGAGTGCCATAAATCCCATCAAGAGATGACCATAAAGATGGTCACCCAGCACCCCCTCCGAGGTCAACACAGCCAAGGAGAGCACGGACAAGGCATAGGTCCCTGCGATTTCCTCAGGAACCCAACGCAGCCAGGACGAAGGCTTCGGCCCTCCCCGACGATAGGATGCGTCTTTCACGTTCCCTCCACACACCGCAGGTACTTAATTTTCGATCCTGATTATGACCGATACGAGGTGATCATGGAAGCAACAGCCCTAGCCGGCCTTGACCTTTTCAAGGCCGCCTGGAAGAAGAGTTCCCTCAGCGGCGAGAGCGGTGGAAACTGCGTCGAAGTCGCCGGCAACCTCCCCGGGGCCATCGCCGTCCGCGACAGCAAGAACCCCACCGGCCCGGCCCTCACCTTCACCCCGACCGAATGGCGTACCTTCCTCAACACCGTTAAGTCGGGCCACTTCGACTGACCTGCAGGGCCACTCCAGGCTTTCGACTTCGTCTTTCTCCGAGGATCAGACGCGCCCGATCGTTCCAGCGGTCGGCTGTCGGTCTTTGAGCTTACCCGTAGGCCCTCCAGTCGAGTCCGTGCCATCAGCCGCAAATCAGCTGTGCGTAACGCGCGCTCCTGCGGCTTGTAGTAACGTCGAAATCAGTTTCTCTGAGCGGCAACGTCGCTTTCGGTCCCGATATATCGTGCGTGAAGTCGGAGGTGGTCACGATGCATCCGCTCTTATGACAGCCCCAGCCCGGGGCGTCATGGAGCCGAAAGGTGACCGTATGAGCAAGACCGACAAGACCCGGCCCTGGTGGGTACGGATGGCCGACGCGCCGATGGCGACCTGCCTGCCCGTACATGATCATCGGTTCGGGCCGTGCACGCTGCCGGACGAGATCACCGCCAACAACACGTCCCTGAGCCACCGCACGGGCGGCTGTTACTGGAGCGCCACCACCTACGCCTATCACCTGTTCAGTTATGGCGACGGGGGCCGGGAGTGGCACTACTTCCGGCGCGAAGAGCGCCGCCGCAGCCGTCACCAGGCACGCCGCGAACTGCGCACCCATCACGGCGAAGAGTGAAAGAAGGCGGAAGGCCGGATATCAGCGGGCACTGCCCCTTCCCTCCGATTCGAGGGGTTCGAGCTGATCGGGCCCGGCCTGTGCCGGTGCAGGACTGGCACATCGGGGCGGACGAGCCGCAGCCCCCTGCTGGACGGCACCCCGCAGCTGCGCGTGGACGGCGGGGTCGGCCGGCTCAGAGCTTGATGCCCTTGATGATCTTCGCCAGCTCGGGTACGAGGGGCCGGCTGGCCATCACGGTGACGACGACGCCCTCGCGCTCGACCCAGCCCGCATACCGGCCGTGGCCCAGCGCGCCGTCACCCACCTGGGTGAGTACCTGACGGCCACCGATCTTCACGGTCTTCGTGTCACCGGAGAACGTCCCGATGTCGAACGGCGCGTTCTTGAGCTGCGCCAGCTCGCTCGCCTTCGGCCAGCACACCACCCTGACCCACAGCGACCGCTGCCGGGGGTCCGTGTCGGAGTGGTCGTCACTCCACTGGTAGCCGTACTCGGTGATGCCATCGTGCTTGTTGACGACGACCTGGCCGTACGTGAAGCCCTTCGGGATGTGGTTGACGCGGACCCCCTTGATGGCGGTGACGCCCCTGAGCGGCTTGTCGGTCTTGCTGTCAAAGGACCGCTTCGCCTCCGCCTTGGTCGGGACGGGACAGGCGGGGCGCTCCGCAGCCTGGGCGGGGAGCGCTATCAGAGCCGCGGCGACGGGCAGTGCGGACAGGAGGGCAAGCTTCTGAATCTTGTTCATGCCGGCTTTGACTCGACAGGTGTGAGGAAAGTTCGGCTCTGTCGCTGATCTTGTGATGTGCTCTCCAGCTCCGCAGCAGGATCTGCCCGCTCCACCACCACGTCCGCCAGGTGAGGTAAGAAATCCTCGACGCCGCCTGTCGGAATGCACTCGGGAAGTGATCAAAGTCATGAGATCAGCGACAGGGCCTGTCGACTCATACCTGGCCCCTGGACGTGAACACCGCCTCCCGGGCACGCGGGCACGCGAATTAAATCGCTGGGCGAGCGGTGACGTGCCGCACGGAATCGGGCTGAGGGCAGTGATTCACCCGCTTGATTTCAGAATCTATTCTCGCGCTTCCTCTCGGTCTCCAGGCGGCGCGCCATTTCACCGAGGGGCGCCGTGCATATCACGTTGGGCAGGTCATTCCTGCCGAGAAACTCCTCGGACAGGCCGTGCCGGCGTACGGCGTAGTAGCCGCCTCCGGCCAGCTCGGAGATGAGCCAGTGCCTGCCATAGCGAACGATCAGATCGGACGCGTCGACCGCCGTCTCCATAGAGTCGGCGGGAGAAGGCGAAGTTTCAGCGGAACACAGTCTGGTAAGTGTCGTCTGGGATAGATATGACAGGATCCGATCAGAGGCACTTCGTCCCGGACAGTCGCTAGAGATGATCAAAGAAGCGAGGGCCAATGGAAGTAGCAGACCTGACCGGTCCTGACCTCTCCAGGGCCGTCTGGAAGAAGAGCTCCCTCAGTGGCGGGAGCGGCGGAAACTGCGTCGAGGTCGCCGGAAACCTCCCGGGGGCTGTCGCCATCCGCGACAGCAAGCACCCCGCTGGACCGGCCCTCGTCTTCGCCCCAGGCGAATGGCACACCTTCCTCACCGCCGTGAAATCGGGCCACTTCGACTGATTGGTTAGATCGCTCCCGGCAACTCAGTTCGGAACCTAGTGCCTCGCAGCGTCACGCGACGGCACACATCAACGACACAAGGAACATTAAAGGAAAGCCGCAGGGCCAATCACCGAGCATGAACTACTGATGAATCAAGGCCAATATTGAGTAGCAAATCGAGTCCGGGCGATCAGTATTCCAGGATTACATCAGTCACTCTAAGCCACTGCACTCGGGAATCATCCTGAAGCTTTCGAAGATCTTCTGAGCTTGCAGTAATGACGAAGCCTTGGATCAGCCCACTAAGGGCATGTCTGCGAATATCTCTCAAGTCTAGACCAAATGCCTTTAGGGCCTGAGCATCTTCTTCTTCAAGCGAAGACGCCCAGCGCTGAAACTCCTCCACATGCGATGCTCGGCCGCCCGAGCACGGGAAACCGCGTGTATCGCATATACTGCCCGACCATGTTACCGGTTTCTTATCGACAGTTCCGCTTGCACTAAGAACAATCGCACTGACTCGGCTATCGAAAATCCCCCAGTCACTGTCGAGATCCTTTTCGCTTGCGGGAGCCTTCAAGCTCACAACCGCAGTTGCGTGCACCGGAGAATTGAGCGCGCTCAGCAATCTACTTGTGTATCGCCTTTGCCGCTCAGTCCTAACCGCATCTAATTTAAAGATACTATCAAGAGCTTGAGTGGTCAGTGTTTCATTCAGCGGCACCCATTTGGCGAGGGGATCAGCGCCCAGATGGATTGTGGTTGCCGAACGGTACCATTGCGGCGTGAACCTCAAATCTGGCACTCTAGGACTGATCAACATATCGATCGTACCACCCGCCCCATCGATATCGAAATCATCCGGATCCAAACCAAAAAAGTCGATGTAATATCCCGGATTCGCAATGCCAAACGCATTCACCAATACGCGACGAGCGTCAGCCGAATCGGAATATCGACTCCACGGGCCGCGCCAATAGGTGGAATTCAGCCATACACCCACCCCGACCATGCATATTAGTACCGCAACCAAAACGGCGCGCACTGGATTCAATGCTCTACTCACGCATTCCTCCTCATGTGATCTAGTACTTCAAGAATGCATGTCTCTTGAGATCCGAACACGTCTTAGATCCGCATCAGCTTTGCGATCCGAAATTCGGCAGGGAGGCGCCCTCCCCGGGGAGGGC
>NZ_JBEXGU010000280.1:0-7763 GCF_040607515.1 Streptosporangium sp. NPDC005286
GTGCAGGTTCACCTGCACGTCGTGCGGGGCGCGCTCCCGCAGGAGCAGGGCGTCGGGATAGAGCACGTCGTGCGTGCCCACGAAGAGCTCGACCGGCGGCAGGCCGGTCAGATCACCGTGGACGGGGCTCAGCCGCGGGTCGCGCGGATCGTCCCCCGCGGCCCAGGCACGCCCGGCCTCGATCAGGCCGACGCTGCTGAGCCATGGATCGCGCCGTTCGACGACGGGGATGTCGGGGTGGGACATGGTGATGTCCAACCACGGTGACAGCAGGATCAGTCTGCCGGGCCGGGGCAGCGCGGAGGCGGCCAGGTCCTGCGCCAGGGCCAGCGCCAGACCGCCTCCGGCCGAGTCTCCGGCGAGGAAGACAGCCTCCGCCTCGCAGGTCTGTAGCAGGTCGCGGTAGACAGCGGTGAGGAAAGGAAAGGCTTCGCGGTAGGTGTGCCGGGGAGCCAGTCCGTAGATGGGCACCTCCACCCGCATCCCGGCATCGGCGAGTGCGAAGATGAAGCTCCAGTGCTCTTTGGTGATCTCGTCGATGTAGGCGCCGCCGTGCAGGTAGATCAACGCTTTGGCCGGGGCCGGGACCGAGCGCGGGATCACGGTGTAGCAGTCGAACCCCTCCAGGCTGCGCCGGTGCACCCGGTGCCGTGCGGCCGCCCGGGCCGGGGGAGCCGGATCGGCCTTGACTGCGTTGATCGCCTTGCGGGCCCGCTCGGCGGTGGCCATGCGCGGCTTGTACAGCCCGCGCAGCAGCACCGACAGGACCCTCATCTGCACGCTCATCACGCCTCCTGCGGAGCCTGCGGCTCATTCATGACCGGCTTCGTATCCGTCCCTTGCCGACGCGCCGGCTGCCGCCCGCGATCGGGCCTGCCCATGGGGTACGCGGCACGTCGTCCACCACCTGCACACTGCGCGGCACCTTAGTATCCGGCCGGCGTGGTACGACGAATACTGGAATCCGCCTGTCGATAGGGGGCGCGGTTCGGGCGACGTCCACAACCTCCGTGTCCCGGGTACGCAGGTCACGAGTCACGACCGCACATGGAACGCGCCAATCAGCCGTATGGTTGAAACGTACATTAAATAGTTAAGTAGAACATGTGTCGCCAAAAGGCGATCTATTCGGTTCAGCTGCGATTTTCGTACTTAACTCACTCTTTACCGATCAGTACTGATCGCCGACTCCAGACATCACGCCTGTGACGATCTACCATGACACTCAACCTTGACAAAGGGTTAAACAAGGACACGGGCCGTCGTGTCATCGAACCGTACGGAGCGAGGGTGGAATGTGGCCCGGCGATGCCGTGTGGAAACAACGGATACGCGGCGCCATGAAAATCAGGGGTGATTCCATGCAGATCAACCGATTCAACGGGCCGGTGCTCTCGCTCTTCCGCATCGTGACAAGTCTTCTCTTCCTGTGCCACGGCCTGGCGTCGATGTTCGGCGTCTTCGGCGGCAACCGCGGCACCGGCCAGGCCCTCGCGTTCGGCGTCTGGCCCGGCTGGTGGGCCGCACTCATCCAGGTGGTCTGCGGCGGGCTCGTCCTCGCCGGGTTCCTCACTCGTGTCAACGCGACGCTCGCGTCAGGCTCGATGGCCTACGCGTACTTCGTGGTGCACCTGCCGCAGGACTTCATGCCGTTGCGCAACGGCGGCGAGCTCGCGGCGCTGTTCTGCTGGTCGTTCCTGATCATCGCCGTGCTCGGCCCCGGCTCCTGGGCGATCGACGCCCTGCTCCGACGCCGCCGCGGCGCCTCGGCCGTCCCCCGTCAGATCCACGCCCCCGCGCACGCCGAGGGAACCTGACCAGCACCTTTTCCCAGGAGCGTAGCGGAGCCCTGGGCGCCGATCCGGCGCCTGGGGCTCTCTCGCGTTCCGGCGGCTCAGGGGCGTCACCGAGGCCCGGCTTCCCACGACGGAACGGGAATTTCGCACTGTTTTTCATTGCTTCAGCCGGATTCGGAAAAGCCCAGGTCAGCGTGGGGAACCCGGTTCGGGCGGGTGCCGGAAAGGACCTTGCACCGACCCGAGGGAGCGCGAGTTTTCGCAGGTCAGAGCAAATGTGAATGTACGTTTCACGTTTGCCTGATCCGGATCGCGTGGGTAAAGATGAATCATCTCCAGCCGGACCCCCGACCAGGGGTTTCTTCGGCATGCCACCAACCGACCACCCCGAGGAGGGGACGATGATCCATGCCCGAGGGCTGACCCGGCGATTCAAGGTCGGAAAAGGAGGCGTCGACGCCGTGCGCGGTCTCGACATCGATGTGGAGGCGGGTCAGTTGGTGGCCTTCCTCGGTCCGAACGGCGCGGGGAAGTCCACCAGCCTGCGCATGCTGACCTCCCTGCTCCCGCCGACGTCGGGAACCGCGACCGTGGCGGGCCGCGATGTCGTGTCGGATCCGGCCGGGGTCCGCGCCCGCATCGGCTACGTCGGCCAGAAGAGCAGCGCGGGCGAGAACTTCCGCGTCCGCGACGAGCTGGTGACCCAGGCGCGCTGCTACGGGCTGCGGCGGGCCGAGGCGCGGCGGCGGGCCGACGAGGTCCTCGGCCTGCTGAACCTGGAAGCGCTGGCCACCCGGAGGCCCGGCACCCTATCCGGCGGCCAGCGCCGCCGTCTCGACATCGCCCTGGGCCTCATCCACCGGCCCGGCCTGCTGTTCCTGGACGAGCCCTCGACCGGCCTCGACCCGCAGAGCCGCGCCAACATCTGGGAGCACATCCTGCGGTTGCGCGAGGAACACGGCACGACCCTCTTCCTGACCACTCACTACCTGGAGGAGGCCGACACCATGGCCGAACGGGTGGTGATCATCGACCACGGCCGGATCATCGCCGACGGAACCGCCGAGCAGTTGAAGGGCGAGCTGGCCGGCGACCGCGTCACGGTCACCGTCCACGACGAGCCGGAGGCGGCGAGGGCCGCCGAGGTCGCCGCGCGGATCGCGAGATCGGACGCGGTCACCGTCGACGGGAGGACGGTACGGCTGCGGGTGCCCCACGCGGGCAGGGCACTGCCGGAGTACCTGCGCTCCCTGGAGGTCTCGGGGGTGAAGGTCGCCACCGCGGAGACCGCCCGGCCCACGCTGGACGACGTGTTCCTCGCGATGACCGGCCGCAGCCTGCGCGAGAGCGACGAGAACCACGGGACCGCCCCGCACGACGCCTGAGCGTCGGCGCCGCCCCCTCGCACTGACCGGCCCCGCACTGAACGGCCACGCCCCGCGCAACACCTGGCCATCGGCGACATGCCCCTCCCCCACCGGCAAGAAAGGTCACCCCCGTGAGCGTACGACTCTTCCTCCGTGACACCTCGACCGTGTTCTCCCGCGAGTTCGTCCCCGTGTTGCGCGAACCCCTCGGCCTCCTCTTCACCATGGGGCAGCCACTGCTCTTCCTCTTCCTGTTCGGTCCGCTGCTCGCCGGAACGCAGAGTTTCGAGGGCCAGGGATCGCCGTGGCAGTGGTTCGTGCCCGGCATTCTGATCATGATGTGCCTGTCCGGGCCGATGATGGCCGGCTACTCGCTGCTGGTGGAGCTGATCGGCGGCTCGATGGAGCGCATGCTGGTCACCCCGCTGAACCGCACGGCGATGCTGGTCGGCCGGACGATGAAGGAGTTCGTGATCCTGCTGGCCCAGGCCGCGCTGATCATCGCGCTCGCGGTGCCGCTGGGCTTCCGCCCGCACCTGCCGGGGGTGCTGACCGGGCTGGCGATACTGGTCGTGTTCGGGATCGGCCTGGGATCGCTCTCCTTCGTCCTCGCGATCGCGTCCAGACCGAGCGGCAACCTGTTCTACGGGGTCACCCAGCTGGTGCTGTTCCCGCTGATGCTGCTCTCCGGCGTGCTGCTGCCGATGGACTTCGGCCCGGCGTGGCTCCAGGCGGTCGCCGCGCTGAACCCGGTCACCCACATCGTCGAGGCGGAGCGGGCACTGTTCTCCGGCCGTTTCGCGGACACCTCGGTGCTGTACGGGACGCTCTGGGCCTGCGTCGTCGCCGCGGTGGGCCTGGCCATGGGCACCAGGGCGATGCGCCGCGGCATCTGACACGACGCTCTCGGCAGCGGGCGCGCGTCCGGCCGGCTCCTCTCCGTCTGCGCGGAGAAGACGGAGAGCCCCGCTCCCCGGGAAGGCGAGCGGGGCCGTGCTGCGTGCGCGACTAGTTGGGGGTGGGGGTCGTCGTGGGGGTCGTCGTGGGCGCCGCAGCCGGCGCCGGGGAGGTGACCGGGGCACCGCCCTTCTTGCAGTTGCCCGTCTTGAAGACCGCGGGGTTCGGGTCGACGTCGGTGCAGGTGTACTGCTTCCCGCCGGGAATGCCGAGGGCTGCGAGGTCGAGGGTGATGTACTTGAGCTCCGAGGCGTCCTGCCCGTCCTTACCGTCGACGCCGTCCTTACCGGGGGCGCCGTCCTTACCGGGGGCGCCGTCCTTACCGGCCTCTCCCGGAGCGCCGGGCTTACCAATCGGCCCCTGCGGGCCGGTCTTACCAATCGGCCCCTGCGGGCCGGTCAGGCCCTGCGGGCCCTGAGGACCTCGCGGACCCGTCTCCCCCTGCGGGCCGGGGCCGGCCACCGTACTCTGCCCCTCGCCGGCCTGCTTGGTCCACCACACCTTGACCTCGGTGGGCTTGCACTTCGTGGTGGCGTTGACGAGCCGCACGTAGCCGGTGCTCTTGGCCTTGCACGCGTAGATGAGGTCAGCGCCTGAGGTCTGTGCCGCCGAGGCGGTGGTGACGCTGGACAGGCCGACCGCAAGGACCGCGGTAGCCGCGATCGCCAAGGGCGTCTTGAAACGCATATAGAACTCCAGAAAAGAAAGGGAAGGCCGTGCCGCGGCTCGACAACAGTGGCAGTTGGGAACGGTCCACGCTGCCATATCGGATCATGTAATGAAAAAGAGACCAGTTCCTCCGGTGGCCGGTCTGGGTTCCGGCAGCATCTCCATACCGGCCGTGCTGGAGGGGCGCACCCGCGCGGTGATGGAGCGGGTGGACATGACCCGCGACCCGGCCGGCGATTTCGGCCGGCCACGGGTGCTACGCCCCGGCGTCCCGTACCGGCTCGGTCAGTCAGACGCGTCAGAACGGTATGACCAGCGCCTCTGCAGCAGGAACAGCAGGGCCAGGGAGGGCACCAGGAGCAGCGCCCCGACGGCGAGCGAGATCAGCGTCGCGGTCAGCACCGCCGGATGCGCCGCGGCCTCGTTCAACGTGAGGGACGGCGGAAGCATCAGGGGATACTGCGCGAGTGGCCAGCCCCACAGCACCGCGGTGACGGCCAGCGCGCCGGTGATCCGGACGAGCGTGAAGCTCCGCCGCCACAGCAGGACCAGGGAGAGCAGTCCGAACACCGCGCTGGCGATCACCAGGGGCAGCGCCCGGTGGGTGAGTCCCTCGAACAACCGGGGCGCGTCCGCCCGGAGCACCGCGATGCCGGCGAGCGCGACGACTCCGACGCACGATCCCGTGATCAGCGCCTTGGTCCGGAAACTCTCCGCCAGGTGCGACATCCCCGCCCGTACCGCGTCGTCACACAGGTATATCGCGGCCAGGTAGGCGCAGGTGCCGACCGCGAGAACCCCGCCCAGCATGGAGGTCGGATTCAGCCAGCCGGTCACGATGTTTCCGGCCGCGAGGCCCACCGGAACACGTCCCGAGGCGACCCCTCCGGCGGCGGCGCCCAGGAAGAAGGGGGTCAGCACGGAGGAGATCGCGAAAGCGGCGCCGAACAGGCGTTTCTGCCACAACTCCGTGGCGGCCTTACGGAAGGCGAAGGCGGATCCTCTGGCGATGATGCCGAACGCCACCAGCATCAGCGGGATGTAGAGGGTCGACATGACGGAGGCGAAGACCGGCGGGAACCCGGTCCACAACATGACGAGCACAAAGATCAACCACACGTGGTTGGCCTCCCAGACCGGCCCGATGGAGTGCTCGATGAGGTTGCGCTCCGGCATGCCCGCTCTGCTGCGCCCGGCCAGCAGATCCCAGATGCCGCCGCCGAAGTCGGCTCCGCCCAGCAACGCGTAGCCGGTCACCCCCACCCAGAGCACGAGCAACACGATCTGCGCCGGGTCCATCGGATCAGTCCCGTTCCTGAGGGGCGTGCAGGAGCACTTCGCCGGGGATCTCCTCCGCCGGGACCTCCTTGGGTTCACGTGCCAGCCGGCGCAGGACGTAGCCGATGGCGACGGTGAGGAACAGATAGACCAGCAGGAGGGCGAGGAACCCCAGCCACAGCCCGGGGGCGGGGTTGACTCCGTCGGCCGTGCGCAGCCTGCCGTACACGACCCAGGGCTGCCTGCCGACCTCCGTCACGATCCAGCCCGTCTCCACCGCGACGACGGCGGCGACGCCGCAGACGGCCGCGAGTCTCAGGAACCACGGGGAGCGCGGCAGGTCGCGCCGCCGCCACCAGGTCAGGGCGAACCAGGCCGCCATCAGGAGCAGGAAGAAACCGATCCCCACCATCATGTCGAAGGCCAGGTGCACGGGGTTGACCGGCGGGCGGTCGGCCGCAGGCACGACGTTCAGCCCCTGGACCACGGTGTCGGGGTGAAAGCCCACCAGCATGGAGAGGCCGTAGGGAATCTCCAGCGCGTAGCGCAGTTCGTCGTTCACCACGAAGCCACCGATGCTCAACGGCGCACCGGCGCGGGTCTGGAAGAGAGCCTCCGCGGCGGCGAGCTTGACCGGCTGGTTGGTGGCCAGGAATCTGGCGATGAAGTCGCCCACCACGATCTGGATCGGGGCGAATATCGAGCCGAGCGTGAAGGGAATCAGGAATCCCAGCCGGTGGTAGCGATCCCGCCGTCCGCGCAGCAGGGCCACCGCGTACACCCCCGCGACGAGGAATCCGGCGACCATGAACGCCGCCACGATCATGTGCGTCGTCTGCAGCGGCGTGGCCGGGTTGAGCATCGCGCCCCACGGGTCCACGCTGGTGATCTTCCCGTCCTTCGCCTCGAACCCGACCGGCTGGTTCATCCAGGCGTTGGCCGAGACCACGAAGAACGCCGACGCCGTCCCCGCGATCATGACGGGAATCCCGGTCAGCAGGTGGATCCTGGGCGGTAGCCGGTCCCAGGAATAGAGGTAGACACCGATGAAGATGGCCTCGATGAAGAAGGCGATCCCCTCCAGTGCGAAGGGGAACCCCATCACCTGGCCGTAGACGCCCATGAGACCCGGCCAGAGCAGGCCCAGTTCGAAGCTGAGGATCGTTCCGGAGACCGCCCCGACCGCGAACAGCACTCCCACGGCCCTGGCCCACTTGCGGGCCAGCCGCATGTAGTTGTCGTCGCCGGTGCGGATCGCCCGCCACTCGGTGAACACCAGCAGGACCGGCATGCCGACCCCCATGCACGACAGCACGATGTGCCAGCCCAGCGACACCGCCATCTGCAGCCGTGCCGCCAGCAGATCCGTCGCGCTCGCCGCCCCGGCCAGCGCGCTGATCCCCGTCACGGCACGGACACTTCAGCGCGCGTGACACGGTGGCCGGTCTCCCCATGCACGTCCGGCCACCCGCCCCGCACCTGAAAACAGCATCTGACCTGCATGGAAGCGCTCTTCCCTGTAGGTATGAGCCACAAACGACGGGAGGTCGTGTCCATGAATCCGGTGCGAGATGCCGCGTCGGGAACCGGTCACGGATCGCCCCTGACCAGATGCGGGGATAAATCGGTCTTATCGCCACGGGAAACAGGCCAGTTCCTTGATCTGGGTGATTCCGCACGCCGGTGGTGTGCGGAA
>NZ_JBEXGU010000281.1:0-7633 GCF_040607515.1 Streptosporangium sp. NPDC005286
GCATGCGCTACGTCCCCTACGGCGGCCCCGCCGTCGTGCCCGACTGGCTGCGCACCCCACCCCGGCGACCACGCGTCGGCCTCACCATGGGCCTGAGCGCGACCGAGGTCTACGACGGCTACAACGTCGACATGCAGGACATCTTCGACGCGCTGGCCGACCTCGACATCGAACTCGTCGCCACCGTCGCCGAATCCGAACAGCGCAGATTCTCCCGGGTCCCGGACAACACCCGGATGGTCGCCTACGTGCCCTGGCACGCTCTGGCCCCCACCTGCTCGGCCGTCATCCACCACGCCGGCGCCGCCACCCTGGCCACCACCGCCCTGCACCCGGTCCCGCAGCTGTCCCTGCACTACCACTACGACCAGCCGATCCTGGCCCGCAAGCTCGCCGAACACGGCGCCGGACTGGAGATCCACACCAGCCAGGTCACCGGCCAGGCCGTCCGCGGCAACCTGCTGCGCCTGCTGAACGAGCCGGCCTTCCACCGGTGCGCCGCCGACCTGCGCGACGAGATCCACGCGCTGCCCACCCCCAACCAGCTCGTCCCGCAGCTGGAAGAACTCACCGCCAAACACCGCTGAGGAGACGACACGATGCGCATCCTGTTCACGACATATCCAGAAAGGACGCACTTCCTGCTGCTGGCGCCGCTGGCCTGGGCACTGCGCACCGCCGGCCACGAGGTACGCGTCGCGGTCCAGCCCAAGTTCGCCGACGTCGTCACCCAGGCCGGCCTGACGGCGGTGCCCATCGGCGCCGACCGTGACCTGTGGCAGTACCTCGGCCGCCTCAAGCAGATGCCCGACACCAGGAAAAAGGGGATCGGCAGCAAAAAGGTGGGCTGGCCCACGCCATACGCCGCGGCGGAGTGGCCGGCCGAGGACGTCACCTGGGACTACCTGCACGCCGGGTACGAGCTGCAGATCCGCCAGTGGCACAAGCAGAGCAACACCCCGATGATCACCGATCTGGTGGAGTTCGCCCAGAGCTGGCAGCCCGACCTGGTGATCTGGGAGCCCACCACCTACGCGGGCGCGATCGCGGCCAAGGCCTGTGGCGCCGCGCACGCCCGCCTGCTGATCGGCGCGGACGTCTACGGCATCACCAGGGACCACTTCCTGCGCCTGCGGGCCGAGCGGCCCACCGAGGAGCGCGCCGACCCGATGGCCGACTGGCTGGGCGGCTACGCCCGCAGGTACGGGTTCGAGTTCGACGAGGACATGATCACCGGCCAGTTCACCATCGACATGCTGCCGCCCTCGCTGCGGATGCGGGCCGACCTGACGTACGTCCCGCTCCGATACATCCAGTACGGTGG
The DNA here is from genome assembly GCF_040607515.1 of Streptosporangium sp. NPDC005286. Lineage (NCBI taxonomy): Bacteria > Bacillati > Actinomycetota > Actinomycetes > Streptosporangiales > Streptosporangiaceae > Streptosporangium > Streptosporangium sp. NPDC005286. The sequence goes on from NZ_JBEXGU010000281.1 coordinate 1,325, forward strand.
CGCCGCCGTCGTCCCGAAGTGGCTGTGGGCCCCGCCAGAGCGCACCCGGGTGGCCATCACCATGGGGCTCACCGTCACCGACCGCGACGTCGGCTACCCCGTCGACGTGCAGGACCTCTTCGACGCCCTGGGCGACCTCGACGTCGAGATCATCGCCACGATCGTGGAGGAGGAGCAGGCCAAGCTCGACCGGGTCCCCGGCAACGTCCGGATGGTGCCCTACGTACCGCTTCAGGCGCTGCTGCCCACCTGCTCGGCCGTCATCCACCATGCCGGAGTGGGCACCCTCGCCTCCACCGCCCTGCAGGGACTGCCCCAGCTGGCGTTGCCGTGGGACGTCGACCAGCCGGCCCTGGCCGAGCGGCTGGCCGCGCGGGGCGCCGGTCTGGCCGTGCACGCCACCAAGGCGACCGGTCAGGTGGTCCGCGAGAACCTGCTGCGGCTGCTGAACGAGCCGGCCTTCCGCCAGGGCGCCGACCGGTTGCGCGAGGAGTTCCTCGCCATGCCCACCCCGAACGAGTTCGTCCCGCGACTCCTCGAACTCGTCGCCGAGCACAGCGGGACCCGGTGACGCCGATGCGCGTGCTGTTCACCACCTACCCGGAGAAGACGCACTTCCTGAGCATGGTGCCGCTGGCCTGGGCGCTGCGCACCGCGGGCCACGAGGTCCGCGTCGCCGGCCAGCCCGCCTTCACCGATGTCATCACCCAGGCCGGACTCACCGCCGTCCCCGTCGGCCGCGACGCCGACCTGTGGCAGCTCATGAACCGGGACCTCACCTGGATCGGGACGGGGGTCAATGGGCTGCCCGTCCCGTACGACGCGGCCGAGTGGCACCCGCGGGATGTCACCTGGAGCTACCTCAAGGACGGCTACGACATCCAGGTCGGCCGCTGGCACAAGATGAGCAACGTTCCGATGATCACTGATCTGGTGGAGTTCGCCCGGAGCTGGCGGCCCGACCTGGTGATCTGGGAGCCCACCACCTACGCGGGCGCGCTCGCCGCCGAGGCCTGTGGCGCCGCGCACGCCCGCCTGCTGTTCAGCGTGGACACCCTCGGCGTGACCCGCGAACACCACCTGCGGCTCAAGGACCTGCAGCCGCCCGGGGAGCGGGCCGACCCGATGGCCGACTGGCTGGGCGGCTACGCCCGCAAGTACGGCTTCGAGTTCACCGAGGACCTCGTCACCGGCCAGTTCACGATCGTCCTGCTGCCGCGATCCCTGCGGATGGACGCCGACCTGGACTACCTGCCGATGCGCTACGTGCCCTACAGCGGCGCGGCGGTCATGCCGTCGTGGCTGTGGGAGCGGCCTGAACGGCCCAGGGTCGCGCTGACGATGGGGCTCAGCACCGCCGAGCACGGGGCGGGTTACGGGGTCGACCTGCAGAGCGTCCTGGACTCACTGGCCGATCTGGACATCGAGCTCGTCGCCACCGTCGCGGAACCGGAGCAGCGGAAGCTCGCCTCGGTCCCGGAAAACGCCCGGCTCGTTCCGTTCGTACCGCTGGCCGACCTCGCCCCCACCTGCGGCGCCGTGATCCACCACGCCGGGTTCGGCACCCTGGCCACCACCGCACTGAACGCGGTCCCGCACCTGGCCATCCCCTGGGACGGCGACGGCCCCGCCCTGGCCAGGCGGATCGCCGCCCAGGGCGCCGGTCTCGCCGTCAACAGCAACCAGGCCACCGGCCTGATCCTCCGGGAGCGACTGCTGCGGCTGCTGAACGAACCCCGGTTCCGCCAGGGCGCGAACCGGTTGCGCGAGGAGATGCTGGCGATGCCGACTCCGAACGAGGTGACGGTCCAGCTCGAAGAGCGGGTGGCGTCGCACCGGCGACCCGTCGTGCCCGGTGGGAGGTGACGTCATGCGCGTACTGTTCGCCGCCAACCCGGAGAAGGCGCACCTGCTGGCCATGGTGCCGCTGGCCTGGGCGCTGCGCACCGCGGGCCACGAGGTCCGCGTCGCCGGCCAGCCCGCCTTCACCGACGTCATCACCCAGGCCGGACTCACCGCCGTCCCCGTCGGCCGCGACGCCGACCTGTGGCAACTGCTCGCCCGCGACCCCCGCCTCCCGGACTGGACCTGGGAACCCGCCTACGGCCTTCCCACACCATACGATGTCGTGGAATTTCCGGAAAAGGCCACCCGGGAGTACCTGACCACGGGGTACGCCGAGGTACAGCAGTCGTGGCACCGGCCGGCCTGCCTGCCGATCATCGCCGGGCTGGTGGACTTCGCGCGGCACTGGCGGCCCGATCTCGTCATCTGGGAACCGCTCACCTTCGCCGGGCCTATCGCCGCCAAGGCCTGCGGCGCCGCCCACGCCCGGCTGCCGTGGAGCCTGGACGTCTTCGGCCTCACCCGGGACCGTTTCCTGCGGCTCGGCGACGAGCGGGCCGACCCGCTCCGCGACTGGCTGGAAGGCTACGGCCGCAAGCACGGTTTCGCGTTCGACGAGGAGATGATCACCGGTCACTTCACCGTCGACCAACTGCCCGCCTCGCTGAGCATGCGGGCCGGCCTCGACTACGTCCCCATGCGGTACGTCCCCTACGGCGGACCCGCCATCGTGCCGAAATGGCTGTGGACCGCCCCCGAGCGCCCGCGGGTCGCCCTGACGATGGGGCTGAGCCTCACCGACCACCAGGCGGGCTACTCGGTCAGTGTGCAGGAGATCCTCGACGCGCTGGCCGACCTGGACATCGAGGTGGTCGCCACCATCGCCGAGTCCGAACAGACCAAACTCGCCCGCGTCCCCGCCAACGCCCGCCTCGTCTCCTACGTACCGCTGCACGCGCTGGCACCGACCTGCTCGGTGGTCATCAGCCACGGCGGCTTCGGCACCGTGCTCACCACCGCCCTGCACGGTGTCCCCCAGCTCGCCATGCCCTGGGACTTCGACGGACCGCTGTTCGCCCGGCAGGTCGCCGATCAGGGCGCGGCGCTGGTCGTCGCAGCCGACCGGGCGAGCGGCGCGGCCGTCCGGGAGAACGTGCTGCGGCTGCTCGGCGAACCCGGCTTCCGCGAGCGCGCCGCCGACCTGCGCGACGAGATCCACGCGATGCCGAGCCCCAACGACCTCGTCCCCCGGCTCGAAGAGCTCACCGCGAAACACCGCTGAGGAGACACGATGCGCATCCTGTTCGCCACCGTCCCGGAGAAGACGATCTTCCTGCCCATGGTGCCGCTGACCTGGGCGCTGCGCACCGCGGGCCACGAGGTCCGCGTCGCCGGCCAGCCCGCCTTCAGCGACGTCATCACCCAGGCCGGACTCACCGCCGTCCCCGTCGGCCGCAACGTCGACACCATGCGGCTCCTGCAGCTCTACGGCATGACCGCGGAGCAGCTTGAGCGGGTGCGCGTCGGGCTGCCCGCGCCGTACGACATCGTGGAGGATCCGACGGGCGGCACCTGGGAGCGCACGCTGGACGCGCACGCCGAGACGGCGGACGGGGACAGAGCCGAGAGTTTCCCGATGATCGCCGGGCTGGTGGACTTCGCCCGGCACTGGCGACCCGACCTGGTCATCTGGACACCCTTCAGCTACGCCGGGGCGATCGCCGCCAAGGCCTGCGGCGCCGCGCACGCCCGCCTGCTGTTCAGCGTCGACGTCTTCGGGATGACACGGGAACGCTTTCTCCAGCTCAGGGCCGAGCAGCCGCCCGAGAAGCGCGCCGACCCCATGGCCGACTGGCTGGGCGACTACGCCGGCAAGTACGGCTTCGACTTCACCGAGGGCATGATCACCGGTGACTTCACCATCGACCAGCTCCCCGCCTCGCTGAGCATGCGGGCCGACCTCGACTACCTCCCCATGCGGTACATCCCCTACGGCGGTCCCGCCGTCGTACCCGGCTGGCTGCGCACCCCGCCCGAACGTCCCCGCGTCGCCCTCACCCTCGGCACCACCGCCACCGACATGTTCGCCGGCTACACCGCCGGCGTGCAGGACATCCTGGACTCCCTGGCCGACCTCGACATCGAACTCGTCGCCACCATCGCCGAGTCCGAACAGGCCAAACTCTCCCGCGTTCCCGGCAACGCCCGCCTGGTGTCCTACGTGCCGCTGCACGCCCTCGCACCGACCTGTTCGGCGGTCATCAGCCACGGCGGCTTCGGCACCGTCCTCACCACCGCCCTGCACGGTGTCCCCCAGCTCGCCATGGGCTACCACTTCGACGAGCCGATCATGGCCCGCGACCTGGCCGCCCAGGGCGGCGCGCTGGCACTCCAACCCGGCCAGGCGACCGGCCAGGCCGTCCGGGAGAGCGTGCTGCGCCTGCTGGACGAGCCTGCCTTCCGCGACCGGGCGCACGACCTGCGCGACGAGATCCACGCCCAGCCCACCCCCAACCAGCTCGTCCCGCAGCTGGAGAAGCTCACCGCCGAACACCGCTGAGGAGACGACACGATGCGCGTCCTGTTCACCGCCATCCCCGAGAAAAGCGTCTTCCTGTACATGGCGCCGCTGGCCTGGGCGCTGCGCACCGCCGGCCACGACGTCCGGTTCGCGAGCCAGCCGAGGTTCGCCGACGTCATCACCCAGGCCGGACTGACCGCCGTCCCCGTCGGCCGCGACGTCGACATCTGGTGGATGGCGCGCCTGGACCCGGACTCGGTCCAGGAGATACGGGCTGGAGTGCCCGCTCCCTACGACGTCGCAGAGGCTCCGGCGAACGCCACGTGGGACGACATGCTGGACGCGTACGCCGGCATGGTGCGGGAAGGACACCAGACCGACAACTTTCCGATGATCGCCGGGCTGGTGGACTTCGCCCGGCACTGGCAGCCCGACCTGGTCATCTGGGAACCGTTCGCCTTCGCCGGCCCCATCGCCGCCAAGGCCTGCGGCGCCGCACACGCCCGCCTGCTGTTCGGAGTCGACGTCTTCGGGGTGACACGGGAACGCTTTCTCCAGCTCAGGGCCGAGCAGCAGCCCGAGAAGCGCGCCGACCCGCTCGCCGACTGGCTGGCCGGCTACGGCCGCAAGTACGGCTTCGACTTCACCGAGGACATGGTCACCGGGAACTTCACCATCGACCAGTTCCCGAAAAGCTTCCAGGTCGAGGCTGAGAGTCTGCGCTACCTGCGCACCCGGTACGTCCCCTACGGCGGCCCCGCCGTCGTACCCGGCTGGCTGCGCACCCCGCCCGAACGCCCCCGCGTCGCCCTCACCCTCGGCACCACCGCCACCGCGGTGTTCGACGGCTACACCGTCGACATGCAGGACATCCTCGACGCGCTGGCCGACCTCGACATCGAGGTCGTCGCCACCGTCGCCGAGTCCGAACAGACCAAACTCGCCCGCGTCCCTGCCAACACCCGCCTGGTCCCCTACGTGCCGCTGCACGCCCTGGTACCCACCTGCTCGGCCGTCATCCACCACGCCGGCGCCGCCACCATGGCCACCACCGCCCTGCACCCCGTCCCTCAGCTCGCCATGGGCTACCACTTCGACCAGCCGATCCTGGCCCGCAAACTCGCCGAACACGGCGCCGGGCTGGAGATCCACCCCGGCCAGGCGACCGGCCAGGCCGTCCGCGACAGCCTGCTGCGGCTACTGAACGAGCCCGCCTTCCGCGACCGGGCGCACGACCTGCGCGACGAAATCCACGCCCAGCCCACCCCCAACCAGCTCGTCCCGCAGCTGGAAGAGCTCACCGCCCGACACCGCTGAGGAGACGACACGATGCGCGTCCTGTTCGCCACGCTCGCCGACAAGAGCATGTTCCGGGCGATGGTGCCGCCGGCCTGGGCACTGCGCACCGCCGGCCACGACGTCCGAGTCGCCTGCCAGCCCAAGTTCGCCGACGTCGTCACCCAGGCCGGACTGACCGCCGTCCCCGTCGGCCGCGACGCCGACGCCTGGCAGATAGCGCGGTTCGCCCCGGAACTGCTCGAACAGGCACGCGCCGGGCTGCCGATGCCGTGGAAGGTCGCGGCGGACCAGGCGGACGTCACCTGGAACGACCTACTGGCCGCGTACACCGAAGTGGTCAACGACGACTACAAGATGGACAACTTCCCGTTGGTCGCCGGGCTGGTGGACTTCGCCCGGCACTGGCAGCCCGACCTGGTCATCTGGGAACCGTTCACCATCGCCGGGGCGATCGCCGCCAAGGCCTGCGGCGCCGCGCACGCCCGGCTGCTGTGGAGCATCGACGTGTTCGGCGTCACCCGGCAACGCTTCCTGCGCCTCCAGGCCGAGCAGCCCCCCGAGAAGCGCGCCGACCCGCTCGCCGACTGGCTGGCCGGCTACGGCCGCAAGTACGGCTTCGACTTCACCGAGGACATGATCACCGG
>NZ_JBEXGU010000282.1:0-7408 GCF_040607515.1 Streptosporangium sp. NPDC005286
CGCGCCGACGCCTCGGCCTCGGCGCGGGAGTCGCCCCGGACCTTCATCGGCGCGAGCACGATGTTCTCCAGCACGGTCTTGTGCTGGAAGAGGTTGAACGACTGGAACACCATGCCGACGTCGGCCCGGAGCCTGGCCAGTTCCCGGCCCTCCACGGGGGCGGGTACGCCGTCGACGAGGATGTCTCCGGACCCGGCGGGCTCCAGCCGGTTGAGGCAGCGGCACAGCGTGGACTTGCCCGACCCCGAGGGGCCGACCACCACGACGACCTCGCCTCGCGCCACATCAAGGTCGATGTCGCGCAGCACGTGATGATCGCCGAACCACTTGTTCAACCCTTTGACCTGAATCATTGCCATCTTCCTTCGAAATCGAAGACAAAACGGAAGGTAATAGATGATTCTTACGGAAGTCAACACGTTGCCGTAGTAAGTACAGACGTGGTATTCCTCTAGTTCATGTCAGGCAAAGAGCGGCTGCTGGTGCGGGGAGCGCAGGGCGACCTTCTGCGTCTTGTCGCCACCGGCCACGCCGAGTCGCGCGCCCAGCTGGCCCGCATCTCCGGCCTGGCGGCGTCGAGCGTCTCCCTGCGCGTCGAGGAGCTGATCGACACCGGGCTCCTCGTCGAGGAGGGCTCGGGCACCTCCAGGGGCGGGCGGCGGCCCCGGCGGCTGCGGGTCAGCCCGACCGCCGGCCTGCTCGCGGTGGCCGACCTCGGGGCGCACCACGCCCGCTTCGGCCTGCTCGACCTCAGCGGCGCCCCCCTCGTCGTCGAGGAGCGCGCCTGCGACATAGCGCTCGGCCCCGAGGCGACCCTCGACTGGATGGCCGCCTCGTTCGACGAGCTGCTGCTGACCCACGGCCCGCCCGGCGCCCCCCTGCGAGGCGTCGGCACCGGCATACCCGGCCCCGTCGACCCCGCCAGCGGCCGGGTGGTGTCTCCCTCGCGCATGCCCGGCTGGCACAACTTCCCCGTCGCCGAGCATCTCGGCGCGCACTACGACCTGCCGGTGCTCGTCGAGAACGACGCCAACCTCCTGGCCGTCGGCGAGGCCCGCTCATGGCCCGGGTGCGACAACCTCATGGTGCTGAAGGCCGGCAGCGGCATAGGGTGCGGCGTGATCGTCGACGGCCGCCTGCACCGGGGCAGGGGTGCGGCCGGCGACATCAGCCACGTCCGGGTCAGGACCGACTCCTCCACCATGTGCTCGTGCGGCCACCCCGACTGCCTGGAGGCCTACGCGAGCGGCGCCGCGCTCATGGGCGCCCTGTCCGAGCTCGGCATCGCGACGCGACGCCCGGGCGACGTCGTCGCCCTGGTCGAGGACGGCGTGCCCGAGGCCACCGCCCTGGTCAGGAACGCGGGCCGCCTCATCGGCGAGGTGCTCACCGTCCTGGTCAACTTCCTCAATCCCGACGCCATCGTCGTCGGTGGCAGCCTCTCCACCGCCGAGCCGCTGATCTCCTCCATCCGCGCCGCCGTCTACGAGCGCTGCCTCCCGCTGGCCACCCGCGACCTGGAGATCGCCGTCACCCGTGGCGGCCCCGATGCCGCCCTCCTCGGCGCGGGTTCCCTCCTGCTGGACGCCGTCCTCAGCTGAGGGGCGGAACGGACGAGGTACGGGCGTACGACCAGCCCTCTCGATCCGCGCTCCCACTTTCAGCCAGGAGCTTCGGGCCGGCCGGGGAGACGGGTCATCGACGGCCGATCCCGGCCAGCAGGTTCCTGACGAGGGCCTCGGCGAACTCGTCGGTGAGGGGCTGGTCGGGGATGAGGAGGCGGTGGTAGCAGGCGCCCCAGAGCTGGTCGACGACCACCTCTGGGTCGACGTCCTCGCGTAGCTGCCCGCGCTGCCTGGCGCGTTCCAGTGCCTCGACGGCGAGTGCTCTGCGCGGTGCCGAGTAGCGCTCGCGAAGGAGCGCCGACAGCTCGGGGTCGGTCTGGGCGTGGCCGACGAGCTCTGGCATCACGCGCCCGGCCCGGGTGTCGCGCATCAGGTGGACGAAGGCCCGCAGCTGCGCGGTGAGGTCGGCGGCGATGTCGCCGGTGTCGGGGAAGGCCAGGGTGGGGCCGACGGCGTCGAAGTAGCCGTCGAGCGCCAGCGCCCCCTTGGAGGGCCACCACTTGTAGAGCGTCACCCTGCTCGCCCCCGCCAGCGCCGCGACCTTCTCGATGGTGAAGGCGGCCATCCCCTCGGTGAGCAGGAGTTCGCCGGCCGCACGCAGGATCTCACGTCGCACCTCGGCGGCCGGCCGGCGTCCGCGTCCGCGCCGGACGGGTTCGGGGGACTGCGTCACCGACTACCTCCAGGAAATATATGGACATTGTGTTTATAGCCATGTATATACATAGTGTACATAAATTCCTGGAGGAGTGAACGATCATGAGCAGCACGGCAGCCCGCGTCGCCATCGTCACCGGAGGCTCACGCGGCATCGGACGCCAGGTCGTGGACCGGCTTGCCGCCGACGGATACGCCGTCGTGGTCAACTACGCGAGCAACGACGCCGAGGGGCAGGCCGCGGTCCAGGAGGTCGTCGGCAAGGGCGGTCAGGCACTCGCCGTCCGCGCCGACGTCGGCGACACCGAGGCGGTCGCCGCGCTCTTCGACGCCGCAGAACGGACCTTCGGCGGCGTCGACGTGGTGGTCCACGCCGCCGGGATCATGAACCCGCCCACCCCGCTCGCCGAGCTCGACCTGGACGTGCTGGACCGCATACTGCGCGTCAACGTACGTGGCACCTTCGCCGTCGCCCAGCAGGCCGCACGGCGGCTGCGCCGAGGGGGCGCCCTGATCACCTTCTCCACCTCGGTCATCGGGCTGGCCCTTCCCGGGTACGGCGCCTACGGCGCGTCCAAGGGGGCCGTCGAGGGCCTGACCCTCATCCTGGCCCGCGAACTGCGTGGCAGGGACATCACCGTCAACACCGTCGCCCCCGGGCCCACCGCCACCGACCTCTTCCTGAAGGGCAAGGACGAGGAGACCGTCGCCAGGATGGCCGCCCAGCCACCACTGGAGCGGCTGGGCCGGCCCGCCGACATCGCCGAGGCCGTGGCCTTCCTGGCGGGCCCCGCCCGCTGGGTCAACGGCCAGGTGCTCCGGGTCAACGGCGGAGTCATCTGAACTCGACATCCGGACAGAGGAAGGGGCGGCCGACGACGGCGCCGAGGTGGTCAACGCCGTCGGTGACCGGGTTCGCGCCGAGTTCTACCGCGGGATCGGCCTGGAGGACCTGCTCGGCCCCCGCTGGTGCGATGGCGGAATCCCCTCACCGGTCCGAGGTCCTCGCTGCGGAGCCCTGCTGCCGGGCCCGGTGAACGTGAGCCGGTGGGAGAGACGGGGCGGGGCGCCCGGAGCAGGTCAGCGGATCTGCCGCCTGCCGTACATCTTCACCGCGGTCACCACGCCGCCGGCGGCCACCGCGACCTGGAGGCCCAGTTCGATCCAGTCGATTCCCCGGGTGTCGGCCACCCCCAGCACCGTGGCGATGGCGGTGCCGATGAACGCGGCGACGATGCCGATCACGATGGTCAGCCAGATCGGGATGGACTGGCGTCCCGGGACCACCAGACGACCGAGTGCTCCGATCACGATGCCGACGATGAGGGCGGAGATGATGCCGGTCACTGCCATGTCGAACTCCCAAGGGGGACCGCCGGCCGTATCGGCCGAAGACGATGAGTCGATCACCTCGTCCAACGATCCCGCTCCTCCCGTGGTTCCCCTGGCCCGTGACGCGGAGTGGGACTCCAAGGGTTCGGTCTCCGGATCCATCTGCGTCACCGAGACCTGGGGGAACGGCCGGGGGTCAAGGTTCGGCTGCAGGGGCACAGAGCCGGCACCTACGAGGACAACGGCAACGCGGTGGTTCACCGATTCTCACCGACGAACATCGGGAATCAGCGAACGGCTGACAGCTCAAACCGGCGGGCGCGGGTGGTCCGGGTGTTCTGGCTGGAACCGTCCCCGCCGTTGATCCGTCTGACACCAAGTGAAGCCCCAGCCTGGTGCGAGACGGTTCATTCTGGCTCTGTCGCTGCTTCTTGCCGGGGCGGGGACCGCCTGCACGTCACAACAACCGCCGGAATGGTCCGCAGAGCTTCCCGAGGAGCCGGCGGCCCCTGCCGGTGGTGTGTGGCCGGAAGCGCTCATCACGGTGCCCGGAAAGCTCAAGAACGGCCGCTCGGTGGTTCCCCTCGCGATGCTCGGCAAGGACACGGCTCTCCTGACGACGTCTGAGCATCGTCCGGCACTCCTGAGCTTCAACGTCCGAACAGGACGGCAGACCGTCCTCGCCACGGCGCCGGAGTGGGCCGCCTGCGAGGAGTGTTTTGAAATCAAACGCTCGGCTGTCAACGCGGAACAGGTGGCCTTACTGGTTCAGGGCGAGAAGAAACCTGACCCGCGGTACGACGGAGAACGCCACATGGAACTGTGGGTCATGCCCCGAGCGGGCGGCCCCATGAAGATGGTGACCCGACTGCCTGCCAACGGGCAGGACTACTCCAGAGGCTTTCAGATCACTGACGATCTCGCACTCTGGTGGGGGTTCGACGGCGTATGGCATGTCCCCCTTACCGGAGGTGAGCCCAAGCAGGTGCTCCCCGGGCGGGCTCTCCGCGTCACCTCCTGGCCCTGGGCCTACGACATGCAGCGGCAGAGCATCGTCAATCTGGTCACTCACCAGGAGAACAAGGCGCGGCGCCTGGACGACGTCGAGGGGCCGTACTGCGGATCCGTATGGTGTGTCGGACGGGCCGACGCTCCGCCCCGTGAACTGACGAGGACTGTCATACAGCGAGTGGACGGCTCCGGGCGTACGATCGTCCCGGGATTCGCTCTGGGCCTGCTGCCCCCGATCCGAGACCGATTCGTTCTCTTCGGCCTTCCCTCGGCCACCGGAGACAACAGGTTCGGCCCCCCGTTCCAGCTGTACGACCGCTGCACCCGGCGGAAAGCACTCCTCGGCCCCCCTGGCCGTGCCGAGACCGAGACCACCCGGGGCAAGATCAGGTACGGCGCGGCGACACCCGAAATGTCACTCCTGATCTGGGAGGCCTCTGCCACGCGCTACACCGTCCTGGATCTCTCCCGCATCAGCGATGCAGCCTGTGCCAACTGAGGTCGAACAGGAAGGCGGGCCGTACACGGTCCCAGGCATGTCACCGGGGCCCGGATCTCGACGTGTGGTGTTCGAGCCGCCGAGATCTAGCTCGATATGTGTCGAAATTGTGGTGATCAAGACAGGGTGCCCATCCATAGACATTTCGTACTTCCTGCCCATAACATCAAGCCTTCTTGGGACAGCCTTTACTGTCCCTTGAACCTTGATTGGGGCCTTTTCCCGCCCCGCACTGATTGTTCGGGAAGGTTTGTCGATGTCTATAACACGCCTGGTGACGGGTCTTGGGGCACCAACCGCCCTCCGTAGCCCGGGGTCGGCACGCCGCGGCGTCGCGGCGCTGGGTCTCGCCGCCACCATGACCTTCGCCGGGGTCGCGGCGACCTCGGCCCCCGTCAGCGCGGCCGCCGACCCCTCCGTCGGACCGGTCTTCACGGACGGCATGGCCCAGCCGGTGTTCTCGACGAACCGCAACGACTGGATCCGCGAGGAGGTGTGGGTCGAGACCCCGATCGACAGTGACGGCGACGGACGCAACGACCGGGTGCACGCCGAGGTCACCCGGCTCCGGGAGACGGAGACGGCCGGTTTGAAGTCGCCCGTCGTGTACGAGGTCAGCCCCTACTACGCCGGCGGCAACCCGGTCACGAACCACAACGTCGATCACGAGCTTCACGAGGCACTCCGTCCGGGCAAGGGCTGGATGAACCGCGGTGGTTCGGTGAAGGATCCGGCGACCGACGAGCGGCTGGCCGCCGCCGGCGTGGCAGGCGTGGCCGACGGTGACGAGGCCGTCACGGGCACCGGCCCGCAGCCCGCCATCAGCACCAGTCACGAGTCCAACTGGCTGCCTCGCGGTTTCGCGGTGGTCCATGCCGAGTCGCTGGGCAGTGGTAAGTCCGACGGCTGTCCGACCACCGGTGGGCGCAACGAGACCATCGGCGCGAAAGCGGTCGTCGACTGGTTGAACGGGCGCGCGAAGGCCTACGACGCCACCGGCAGGGAGGTCAATGCCACGTGGACGACCGGCAAGGTCGGCATGATCGGCACGTCGTACAACGGCACCCTGCCCAACGCGGTCGCGAGCACCGGTGTCGAGGGCCTTGAGGCCATCGTGCCGATCTCGGCGATCTCGAGCTGGTACGACTACTACCGCGCGAACGGCGCCGTCGTCGCCCCGGGCGGCTACCAGGGCGAGGACGCCGACGTGCTCGCGGAGTACGTCCACACCCGCGCGAACAAGCAGATCTGCCGAAGCGTCATCGAGGAGCTCGCCAAGGCGCAGGACCGGGTCACCGGCGACTACAGCGCCTTCTGGGACGAGCGTAACTACATGAACGACGTCGACAAGGTCCGCGCCGCGACGCTGGTCGCGCACGGGCTCAACGACTGGAACGTCAAGACCAAGCACGCCGCGCAGTGGTACGAGGCGCTCAAGGCGCGCGGGGTGCCGCACAAGATCTATCTGCACCAGGGCGGGCATGGCGGTTCCCCGAGCGTCAACGTGCTCAACCGCTGGTTCACCCGCTACCTGTGGGGCCAGGAGAACGGCGTGGAGAACGACCAGCGGGCGCTGATCCAGCGCGAGGACAGGACGCTGGTGGAATACCCCGAGTGGCCCGAACCGGCCGCGGCCGCCACCGAGCTCAACCTGGCGCCCAGCACGGACGGCACCGCCGGTGTCCTCACCGGCGACAAGACCCGCCTGGGCAAGCCGGTGACCGAGACGATCGTCGACGACGCGTCGAAGCGGGCGCTGACCCTCGCCGACGCCGTGACGTCTCCCAACCGCCTGGCCTACAAGTCGGGGACGCTGACCGGTGCGGTCCGGCTCAGCGGCACGCCGCAGGTATCACTGCGGATGTCCTTCGGGCAGCCGGCCGCGAACGTCACGGCGCTGCTCGTCGACTACGACCAGAACGGCAAGGCGAAGATCATCACCCGGGGCTGGGTGGATCCGCAGAACCGTAAGTCGATCTCGAAGACCGAACCGGTCAAGCCGGGCAGCCCGTACCGCCTCGACTTCGACATGCAGCCGCATGACTACGTGTTCGCGGCGGGACACCGCATCGGCATCGTGCTGCTGTCGAGCGACTACGAGTACACCATCCGGCCCACCCCCGGCGCGACGCTGCACCTCGACACGACGAAGAGCACGGTCATGCTGCCGCTCGTCGGCGGGGCGGCCGCGTTCACCGCGGCGAACAGCTGACCCCGGGCACCCACCGGCTGAGCGGTCCGCGCAGCCCGGGGGTGGCGGGAACACGGCCAACCCTCAAGGTTG
>NZ_JBEXGU010000283.1:0-7285 GCF_040607515.1 Streptosporangium sp. NPDC005286
GGCCGCGCCGCCGGGCGTCCGCGACCGGCTACCCGCGCTCGTTCACCACCAGCGCGCTGCCACCGCCGCGCCGGGTCGGTTCCGCCACCGCCTGGAGCCTCCCGTGCCGCAGGAACTCCACGGCCGTGGCCGCGCCGATCTCGGGGTTCAGCACGAGGCTGTGCCCCTGGCGCGTGAGCTCGGCGCCGTAGCGATCGATGAACGCCTGCTCGGCCTGGGTCTGGGCGGTGTTGCGCTGCGTGGCCCGGGGGGCGGCGAGCGCCTCGGGCAGCGACATGCCGAAGTCCCAGCGGTTGACCAGGATCTGCAGCACCGTGGTGATGATCGTCGAGCCGCCGGGGGACCCCAGCGCGAGCAGCGGCCGGTCATCGTTCAGGACGATCGTCGGCGCCATCGAGGAGCGGGGGCGCTTGCCCGGCGCGGGCAGGTTCGGGTCGCCGGGGGCGGGGCCGAAGGTGAAGTCGGTCAGCTCGTTGTTGAGCAGGAAGCCCCTGCCCGGGACGACGATGCCGTTGCCGCCGGTCGACTCGATGGTGATGTTGTAGGCGACCACGTTGCCCCACCGGTCCACGACCACCAGGTGCGTGGTCTCCGGCCCCTCCTTCGCCACCTCGGGGGCCGTCTCGCCGGCCTCGGCGGACGGTGCCGCCTGGCACGGCCCGTACATCCCGTCGGGGTCGCCGGGCGCGGCCGGGTGCGGCATCGCCCGCTCGCCGATCAGGCAGGCGCGCTCCTTGGCGAACCCGTCGGAGAGCAGTTCCTTCAGCGGGACGCCGGGGATGTCCCCGACGTACTTGCCCCGGTCGGCGAAGGCGAGCCTGGACGCCTCCAGGTACTCGTGCTCGCCGACCTCGGGCAGGGCCTCAAGGATGTTGAGCGCCTCGCCGACCGTCGAGCCTCCCGAGGACGGCGGCGCCATGCCGTACACGTCCATGCCCTTGTACGTCACCTTCGTGGGCGGCCGTTCGAGCGCCCGGTACGCCTTCAGGTCGGACAGTTCCATCAGCCCCGGCCGCACGTTACGGGTGGATCCGGGGGTGACCGGCGGTTTCTTGACCGTGGCCACGACCTCGGCGCCGAGGGCACCGCCGTACAGCCACTCCCCGCCCAGCCTGCCGAGCCTGCGGTAGGTGTCGGCCAGCTCGGGGTTGCGGAAGGTGGAGCCGACCGGCGGCGGGGCGCCGCCCGGCAGGTAGAGCTTGGCAGTGGAGGTGAAGTCCTTGAAGCGGGCGGCGTTGGCGGCGGTCTGGTCGTAGAAGGTCTGGTCGACCTTGAACCCCCTGGTGGCGACGTCGATCGCGGGTTTCAGCGCCTGGCGCAGCGAGAGCGTGCCGAACCTGCGCAGCGCCAGCTCCCACTGGGCCACGCTGCCGGGCACCCCCGCCGAAAGTCCGCTGGTCACGGCGTCGTCGAACGGGATGCCCTCCAGGGATGCCGGGCCCATCGCCTTCGGCGCGGCCTCCCGGCCGTCGATGGTGTGGACCTTCTTGCGGCGCGCGTCGTAGTAGACGATGAACCCTCCGCCGGCCAGTCCCGCGGAGTAGGGCTCGGTCACGCCCAGGGTGGCGGCCGCGGCGACCGCGGCGTCCATGGCGTTGCCGCCCTCGCGCAACACGCCCAGCGCGGCCTTGCTGGCGTCGAGGTCGACGGTCGAGACCGCACCACCGGACCCCTCGGCGACGGGTTTCTTCTCCACCTGCGACACCGGTGGAGACACCGCGGAGGGGAACAGCACGGATGGGGACAGCGTGGGTGGAGACGCCAGCGCGGGCTGGACAAGCAGTAAGGAACTTCCCACCAAGATCCCCGCCAGGGGGGTGATGCGACGACTGATCATGATGACCTCCCGCAGACAGCTTGACTCAGCCGGTGACCCTTGTCAGCCCCTTCCCTCCCCCAAAGGGTGTAGTGCCACATACATCACTGAAGGGACGCAAACGCCGCGAAAGCGCACGTAAAGTGCTGAGCGTGCGTGCCAAATCCCGGTGGATCGACCTCCTCCTCCCACTGTTAGTGGGGGCTCTCCAGGTCATGGGCACCCGCAGCGTGCAGTGGTTGCAGGTCCACGACACCGGCATGCTCCGCGTCCCGCTCGATCCACCGGGATACGCGCTACTGCTGGCCGGGCCGCTGGCCCTGGCCGTCCGGCGCCGCCACCCGGCGCTCAGCGTGGCCGTCGCGGTGGGCTCGACCCTGCTCTTCATCGCCCTCGGCTACGCCTACGGCCCGGTCTTCCTCAGCCCGATCATCGCGTTCTACCTCGCCGTGGTCGGCGGCCACCGGCGGGTGGCCCTGCCGCTGTGGGGCCTGGCCTACGTGTTCTTCGTGGTCTACACGTCCTGGTTCGCCCCGGCGCTCTCTCCGGGATGGTTCCACAACCTCGCGATGGCCGCGCTGATGGGCCTGGTACTGGCGGTGGCGGAGTTCTCCCGGGCCAGGAACGAGCGGCAGGCCGAGCACGAACGGGTGGAGCGGGAGGAGGTGCGGCGGCAGGCCAGCGAGGAGCGGCTGACCATGGCGCAGGAGTTGCACGACGTGCTCGCGCACAACATCTCCCTCATCCACGTCCAGGCCTCCACCGCGCTGCACCTCATCGAGGACCACCCCGAGCAGGCACGGACCGCGCTCACCACGATCAAACAGGCGTCCAAGGACGTGCTGACCGAGATGCGCTCGGTGCTCAACGTGCTCCGCGACGGCGCGCCCCGCTCCCCGACCGCCGGGCTGGACCGGCTCGACGAACTCATCGAGCGCAGCGGGCCGCGGGTCGTCAAGAACGTCACCGGCGAGGTCAGGCCGCTGCCTCCCGGGGTCGACCGGGCCGGTTACCGCATCGTTCAGGAGGCCCTGACCAACGTCACCAGGCACGCCCCGGGCGCCTCGGTCACGGTCGCCCTCGACTACGGCCCCCGCGCACTGACCCTTCGGGTCACCGACTCGGGCGGCAACGCCCCCGGAGAGAATCTCGGCAGCGGCAACGGCGTCCCCGGCATGCGGGAACGGGCCTCGGCCCTCGGGGGAACGCTGACCGCCGCACACCATGGAAGAGGCTTCCGCGTCGAGGCCCGGCTGCCGATCCCGGAGGAGTCCGAATGATCAAGATTGTCCTCGCCGACGACCAGGCCCTCGTCAGGGCGGGGTTCCGGGCCCTGCTGGACGCACAGCTGGGGATGACCGTGGTGGCCGAGGCCGGCGACGGGTCCCAGGCCCTGCGACTGGCCGCCGAGCATGAGCCGGACGTGGTCCTGATGGACATCCGCATGCCCGGCATGGACGGGCTGACCGCCACCAGGAAGATGCCTCCCGGGCCGAAGATCATCATCTTGACCACCTTCGAGCTCGACGAGTACGTCTTCGAGGCCCTCCGCAACGGCGCCAGCGGCTTCCTGGTCAAGGACACCGAACCGGCCGAGCTCATCCAGGCCGTCCGGGTGGTGGCCGGAGGCGACGCGCTGCTCTCCCCCAGCGTGACCCGCCGCCTGATCGCCGAGTACGCCAGCCGCGCCAAGGAGCCGCACCGCAGCCGCGATCTCGACCTGCTCACCGACCGTGAGCGCGAGGTCCTCGCCCTGGTCGGCACCGGGATGACCAACGACGAGATCGCCGGCAAGCTCTTCATGAGCCCCGCCACCGCCAAGACCCACGTCAGCCGGACCATGATGAAACTCCACGCCCGCGACCGCGCCCAGCTCGTCGTCATCGCCTACGAATCCGGCCTCGTCCGCCCCGGCTGGGTCTGACGGCTCAGATCCCGGTAAAGGCTCCCGCCCGCTCGACCCACTTGCGATACTCAGCGTGTTCACCAGAACACGAAGGGACATATCTTCATGGTCATGACATCGCGACGGAGCCATGCCCACCTGCGCCCCTCCCCCGAGACCTCGTCCCAGCCCCTGCCAGGTACGGCGCGCGAGCTCTTCGACGCGCTGCCGCAGCTCCCCGGGCTGCGGACCGAGATCATCGACGGGAGACTGATAGTGAGCCCAGTGGGCACCCCCGAGCACAGCTGGCTAGCCATGCTGCTCGCTTACGAGCTACATCCGCTGATCATGAGAAATGGTTGGCGTTCGTACACGGGAAACGTAGACGTCTGCATCGACGGACCTCGCGACCCCGTCGAGCCCGACTTCGTGCTGGCCCAGGTCGACTGCCCGCGCTGGGGCGCCCGTGAGCTGCTCTCCTCCGGCCTGCTCATGGTGGCCGAGATCGTGTCGCCGGGAAGCGTCATCGACGACCGCGACCGCAAGCCCGACATCTACGCCTCCGGTGGCGTCCCGGTGATGCTCCTCATCGACCCGGTGGCCACCCCCGCCACCGTGACGGTCCTCAGCGACCCCAAGGAGGGGGCGTACCGGACCTCCACCCGGGTCGAGATGGGCTCGCACCTGCACATCCCGGAACCGGTCGACTTCACCCTCGACACGTCGATCTTCGCGACCGCCCAGGGCACACTGTGACGGACGGCAGGGATCGGCTCGGGTGTCGCGTCCCCGGCGGCAGGAAACGGGACGTCCGGTAAGGGCGACATAAGCGCTGGGTAAGGAAATGTCACTGTCGGTTGACCTCCGGCGGGATTAGGTTTACTCCGTGGGGATCTGGAGTGGTACCGGAGACATCCGCTGAGCGCGGGGGCGGCCACGCTGTTCGCCGGAGGGCTCGCCGCGGGGCTGGTGGCGGGCACCACCTCGTGCGCGGCCGTGCAGGGCGGCCTGCTCACCGGACTCTCCTCCGGCGGCCGATCGGCCTGCTCCGGCGGGCTCGCCGCGAAGCCGTCGAACCTGGCGGCCGTCGCGCTCTTCCTGGCCGGGCGCTTCGGCTCCCACGTGGCGGCCGGGGCACTGCTCGGGCTGGCGGGGTCCGCCGTACAGCTGGGTCCCCAGCTCAGGGCCGCACTGCTCGTCGTGGCCGGGATCGCGGTCATGATCTTCGGAATCCGCACGTTCGGCCGCGAGCGGGACCGCGGCCCCGGACCGGACGGACGCGGCTGCGAACACCCGCCGGAAAGCGGCGAGCCGGACGGTGGCCACGGACCCGACGGACCCGACGAGGCCGCGGACGGGCGCGCCTCCTGGCGCGGCGCCGTCTCCCGGATAACCGCTCCCGCGCCCAGGGCGGTGGCGCTGGGCGCGGCGACGGTCCTGCTGCCGTGCGGGGTGACGCTCAGCGTCGAGATGGTGGCGGTGTCCAGCGGGTCGGCATCGGGCGGGGCCGCGGTGATGGCGGGGTTCGTGGCCGGGACGGCGCCGGCGTTCGCACTGCTCGGACTCATCCTGCGGCGGGCCGCCGCCACCAGGCTGGCGGCGCTGGCGGGGGTCGTCGCGCTGGCGGCGGGCCTGTGGACCGTCTCCTCGGGGCTGCGCCTGGGAGGCTGGCTCCCCGGATCCGGCGGCCCGGCACTGGCTGCGGGCCACCCCGCGCCGGCGACGGACGGCCCGGCGGGAACTGCCACGCGCACCGGCGGCGTGCAGCGGATCGAGATCTGGGCCACCCGCGGCGGCTACCGTCCCGGCGTGGTGACCGCCCGCGCGGGAGTGCCCACCGAACTCGTCTTCCACCTGGGGGGCGATCCCGGCTGCACCCGGACGCTCACCATCGACGGCCGCGACGTGGCGCTCCCCGCCACCGTGCGGCTCGGCGCACGGGACGCGGGTTCCCTGCATTACAGCTGCTCGATGGGAATGTACGTGGGGTTCGTGAAATTCGTCTGAGCCGGACGCGAGACGGAACTCCAGGATTACCCTCCGCGATCGAGCGGTTACATGGCACCCTGTGATCTGTCGGCTGCGTGCCGTCGGCAAGGAGGGGACATGGGGTGGTGGCCTGACGACCCGGAGGCGAGCGCGGGGCTGATACCCACCCCCCGGAGCACTGAGCACGAGAACGACACGGACGGCGAGACGGAGCTGCTGCTCTCCGCGCACGGCGGTGACGTGCAGGCCGCCCATCTGCTCGGCCGCCACTTCGCGCAGCGGGGCGACCGCTCGGCGGCGCGGCACTGGTGGGAGCGCGCGGCGGCCGCGGGCAACCTCGACAGCGCCTACAACCTGGGCGTCTGGCACGAGAAGCACGGCACCCCCGCGGAGGCCGCGAGGTGGTACGAGCTGGCGGCCGACGCCGGCGACGTCGAGGCCGCGGTGAACCTGGCGACGCTCCTGCTCGACCAGCACGGCGACGCCCCGGCTGCCCGGCGGTGGTACGAGACGGCGGCCAGGGCGGGCTCCCGTGCCGCGGCCAGGAGGCTCGCGCTGCTCTGCGAGGACGCCGGCGAGACGAAGTCCGCCGGGGAGTGGCACCGCAGGGCCGCGATGGACGGCGATCTGGCCTCGGCCCACGACCTGGGGTTCCTCGCCTACGCCTCCGGCGAGGACGACGAGACGCTGCGCTGGTGGGAGCTGGCCGCCCGGGGCGGTCACGCCGACGCGGCCTACCACCTCGGCCTTTTCCTGCAGGCCAACCGCGATCCGGAGGGGGCGGAGGCGTTCTACCGGCTGGCCGCCAGGAACGAGCACCCCGGAGCCGCGTCCCAGCTCGGCGGGATCGCGCTCTCCCTCGGCGACCTGCGCACCGCCCGCGCCTGGTTCGAGCGGGCCGCCTGCACCGGCAGGATCGACGACCAGCGGACCGCGGGGTTCGTGTGCGTGGAGATGAGCGACGCGCGGGGGGCCAGCCACTGGTTCAGCCGGGCCGCGGCGGGTGGCGATCCGGAGGCCGCTTTCAATTTCGGCCTGCTGCTCATCGCCGAGCACAGTGACCTGCGGGGCGGGCAGCACTGGTTCCGTCAGGCGGCACAGGCCGGGCATCACAGGGCCGCGGTCGAGCTGGCCGCGCTGCTGTCGGCCGCGGGGTTCTCCCGTGAGGCGGAGCGGTGGCTCGCCGATCCACCGTCCCCGCTCTGGGATCGGAGCACCGAGCCCGAGCTCGTCGCCCGCGCCGAGCTGGCCGCGGCCGCCGTGGTCCGGCGAGGCGGCACCCCGCTGAGGATCGGCGACCTGACCGAGCTCCTCGGCACCTGGGATCTCGTCACCCGGCCACTGCGCGACCACACGGACGTCACGGCCTGGCTGACCGAGCGGAGCGGGCTGCTGCCGGACGCGATCGAGCACCTGGCGGCCATCCGGGCCGCGCTGCTCCGCCCCGGCGGTGCTCCCTGGCCGGCCCCGGCGGAGGTCGAGCAGGCCCTGGTCACCGCCCGTGCCCTGCGCTCCGGCTGGTCCCCATGACCGATACGGCGACCGATGCGGCGACCGATGCCGTGCGGCCCGCGTCCCACCCGGGTGGGACGCGG
>NZ_JBEXGU010000284.1:0-7233 GCF_040607515.1 Streptosporangium sp. NPDC005286
TGGTCTGCATGGCGACTACGCCACCAGACACGCGCTCGGCGAGCCCATTACCAGCGACAACGCATCAGAGATCACT
Organism: Streptosporangium sp. NPDC005286; assembly: GCF_040607515.1. Classification (NCBI taxonomy): domain Bacteria; kingdom Bacillati; phylum Actinomycetota; class Actinomycetes; order Streptosporangiales; family Streptosporangiaceae; genus Streptosporangium; species Streptosporangium sp. NPDC005286. The sequence goes on from NZ_JBEXGU010000284.1 coordinate 77, forward strand.
AAGTACGGCTGGAGTACTAGCGCTCCACGATGGAGCTCAGCTGTGGCATCCGGATACTGCTCTTAACGATGCACATTCCGGCATCGGCCAGCACAGCATCGAAAGTCGCAGTGAACTTCGTGTCCCGATCACGCATGGGGAACTTGGCCGCGCTACTGACATCTTGCAGGTCTATGACGAGGTTCCGGCCAAGCTGGGTGACCCACTGCCTAGACAGAAAGGCGAACCAGGTCGTGGCTGTCCGTTCCGGACACGGATCGATGCCGTGCTCCAAGATCTCCCAGATAATAAAGGCGGCGACTTTGATGCCGAGCGTGGTGTCGTGGACGCCGAACTCTCTGGCGACCTCGGCGATCGTACGGGGCCGTCGAGGACCATGCGCACAGCCTCGTCCTTGAACTCCTGGCTGAACCTACGCCTGAAACCTTTCGGCATGCTTCTATCTCCTTCGGACTGTTACCACCCTAGCGAGTGGTCTGTCCGGAATCTCTAGAGCACCTCAAGGCGATGCGCAGCAACACGACCAATCATCATGCCGTTCCGGCGTAGTCCTCACAATCCAGGATGGGAGCACACGATCACCCATCGTTCCTGCGACCTGCACGGATGAATTTGCGGCACCCTCAGGGTGCTGTGTACTCGGCGAGGACGGTTAGGGCTGCGCGGCGCATGATCTTTTCCCCATCTTTGAGCACGCTTGGCATGGAGTCCGTCGGTGTGCCGTCTAGTAGGTGGAGATGCGGGTGGGGCTGGTCATCGCCGTGCATCTCAGCGTTGCGCACCTGATACATGGTCTTCATGAACGTTTGGATCTGATCGGCGCCGGCCTTCAGTTCTGGGTCCTGGGCAAGTAGAGCTGCTGCAGCTGCAGCGATCTTGTCTCCTTTGGTGCCTCGGGGCAGGTTTGCACGCTTGATGAACAAAGCCTCAGCGGACATCATCAGGTCGATCAGGCGGTCGGCGTTGACACGGCGTGATCCGGCAAAGACGAGCCGTCGGATGGCGGTCTGAAGCGAGCGGTCGGCTTGAACACTGGGCAGGTTCAGCGCCGTATATGTGAGGCGGAAGGTGTCCAACGTGTTGGTCAGCAAGTAGGTCGGTCGGTCGTTGTCCGCGCCGTCGAATGCACTCAACATTGCCGATACGCCTAGGACGATCGGGAACTCGTCGTCTGCCTGGGCAAACATACTGCGCGTGGCCACGACGGATCCGCCGCACACGATGCGCAGCGCCCTGATCAGGGTGTTGGCTGGCTCGTACAAGGTTGGAAAGGCCGGCGGTTGGGACACTGCGATCGAACGACCGTCGGTAACCGGATAGGAGCGCTCCACCGTGAGAGCCCACTGATCGAACCGCGAGACGCGGGCACCGTTGACGCTGCCGCCCGACATGCGCGGCACCGCTAGATGGTCTATCGCGGCACTCATCTGGGCATCGTTCATGCGCTGCATGACGAGCCCATCCGGCAGCAGCACGACAGTCTCCGTGGACTCAAAGCCGTTGAGCGGAAGGAACTCGACCATGTTGACCTGCTCTGCGCCGAGTCCCCGCTCAAAGCGGTCATAGAGCTGATCGAAGATCGCTTCATCGAATCTGTACGTACTGGTGGCCAGGACCATCAGCTGGACGATGTGCTCAATTAGCAGCCAGTCGAAGTTCCTTCCCTGCCGGTTGAACTCCGTTCCGATCAACGTGTCGACGCGAGCGCCTAGCACCGGGTCGGCGTCGTAAGCCTGTCGTACCGCGGTCATCTCGGGGAACTTGTCCAGCCATCCCACGATGGGTACATCGGCCGGCATCGACCACGCGCGCGGCTGGAGGCCGACGAAGTCCTCTTGGCCATACCGCCACCACCGTCGGACGTCGATTACCCGACCGATGCGTGGTTGCCCCTCCAGCGCCACAAGATGATCCAGCACCGACCGGACCAGCACCGCGACCGCCGTCCGCCGCCGCTCAAACTGCTCATCCACGGGCATCTCGATTCACAGCCTCCGTTCGTATAGGACTGACGCCACGCCAGCCCATCAGGATCTCAGATCCGCTCCGCTATGAAGTCCCGAAGGACTTGCCGCCACAAGCTGGGAATTCCTAACGTTCGCGTTCCGCTCGTACGAGAGCTGGGGCGTTACAAAACGTCTTACAGTCCCGGAGGACGAAGCCCGACGCTTGACTAACTGTCCAACTAGTGATCCAAGCCCGGAACGCCGACGAACATGCTACCGGCGCGATAGACGAGGGCTATGCCTAGGTCGTCCAAGAGTGCCTTGATGTCATCGTGTGGTTCTTCTGGGAGGAGTACTGCTAGAGCAGGGTTGGACGGGTTTACATGGCGCCGGTAGTCCATGAGTTGACCAATTGCCATGCGGACTGCGTTGCGTCCTATGTTGCCCTTGAGCTCGTACAGGACGTGTGCCGTCGTGTCGTACAAGTCGGTCAGCATCGGCGAGGTCAGGCCCTTCACCTTGAGCTCGAAGCGCATTAACTCGTGGCTCCGGATCTGCATGAAGGCCCGGAACTCCTCGTCTAGTTCGGCTTCGCGCCGCTGGAACTCGATCTGGGGAACAGCTGAACGGGATCCTTGCTTCTTCGTGTTGTTCTCCGGATCGATCAGTGAGCTCGTGGTGACGTCTGCTGGGACAAGCACAGCTTGGGTCTCTCCGGCCGGCGGGATGCTGTCTGCGTCCAAACGCTCGAACGGACCGGTTGGGCGAAGCCGAAACACAATGACCTTGCGCATGACGTGGGCCTTGTTGGGCCTCCACCGCACCTCGAACGGTCGCTGCTCATCGAGCTTGAACCGGCCTACGTAGCGATGGCGGACGGTGCCTGAATTGGGCACTGTCCCAGCAGCCTTGAACATGCGTAGAGCTCGCCCCTGGACTGCGTGATCACGAATGGCCTTGTTTCCAGCACCCTCGAACGTCTGGTCCATGAGCCCGTGCCCGGTGTATTCAAACAGCGGCCCACTGTCATCATTAGGTACCCACCCGTCGATATAACCGAGTTCTTCACCGACCTTCGGGTCGGAGTAGATCAGCACAGTGGGCGTGGCCGTCGAGGGTACGATCCCACCTTGCGGGCCACCACCGAAGATCTCCGCTAGCTCTGCTCGCGTCCTGATCTCGCCGGGCTGCAAGCCCTTATCCAGCAGAGACTGCATAGCTTCGCCACCTTCGGGATCACGCACATCGACGACGTCAAAGCCCAACTTGCGAAGCCGTGGCGCCGCGGCGGCTTCGCCCCCCGAGAAGCCATACACCTCTCCCGTGCCGATCAGGTGCGCAGCTTTCAAGATGGCCTTGGAGTCGAAGAAGGCATCCTCGTGGATGAGAAAGAAGTGCCGCGCTTTCCCAGACTCGTGTTCGGTGAGAAACTCTTCCCTCCCTGAGTTCTTGTAGAGCTCAATCGCCTGGAGAACGTCTTCACGGGTGACCTCAGCCAACGTCATGGACGGGATCATAGGGGGCGCCGCGGACAGTTCGTGGGCCAATTCCTTGCGCAGCTACGTCGTGCAGCAACAACGGTGACTCTCCGACACCCGCCTCGTCAGATCACCTCAGGAAGGAGGGGAGCGGGCTCGATCGGGTCATCATCTGTGGCGATGACCCACTGCTCGCCCTCCAGTTCGATCGATGGAGCATCTCCATGGTGGGGCCTGCGGCGCGCGAGCCGTACGCTTAAAAACTCTCCCTGTTCGGGCACGGTGAGACCGAGGATGTTTGCAACCTGGGTGTGCTTTTTGAAGCTACCGCCGATGATGACAATGCCTTCGGAACGAAGAATACTACGGGCGCCGCCATAGCCTCGCACGCGTTTCATGTAGTCCTCCTGCATTGCGACGGTTGCGACCGCATTCCTGCTGACTAGAAGCCCTTGTGCCCGGCGGAACAGCTCGTTGACCCGCTTCTGCCCGCTATCAGGGGCGAAAATGAGGTCGATGTCTTCAGAGCCGAGACGGAGCAGGACGTTCTCGGGAAGGGGAGCGTCCTCGTGGAGCCACCGCGCTTCCGCCAGCCCTTGCCTGTTGAGTATGCGCCGGCCGTTCCTGTTTGCACCACTCGAGAGGAAATCAGGCTTGAGATGGATCACGCCTAGGCCCCACCGTGATTTCATGTCATCGGCCCAGAGCAGTAAATGAACTTGCCCGATGCTATCCGGACTGAACATCCACCCACGATTTCTCGTGCTGTACCTGCAATTGAATTCAGCTCCGTCGATCTGCAGGTCCAGGCTGGCGCCGTCCTGGAGACCGAACTCACGACTGAACCTCGTAGTTACCAAATCCTCCATGATGGCCTTCTCGCTCCGCATCAGCTGTTCCCAGCGGTACCGGCCGGTGTGGATGCCATCGAGCACCTGGTCAAACGATCGCCGCAGTACTCGGGCGCCCCTCTGCCCGGTGGGATCCATGGCGAGGAGCCCGGAGGAGACCGTCTCCATGTCATGAAACGAACGTGGCCGTTTTGGGAGATCGATGGCCATTGGCGCTCGCGCAGGCACTGTGGGATTGGGCTTATCGTTACCGCGATCTCGGGGAGCGTCGAGCTTGCTCAACGTGGCTCCGCGCCCCATGACATGCAATGGATCGGTACTCCTGGTCAGTAGCACTGACGCAAGCAGTCCTCGCGTCTGACGGAGCTCTTCAGCCAGCTCCCCGTGTAGTGCCCGCATTTGGACGAGCTCGTTTTGCAGGCTGATCACTTTCTGTCGCACGTGGACAAGGTCGAGATCAGGGAGAGGGACGGGAGGTTCGGCTCGGGGGGTAGTGCGCCACTTCTGGAGGAGTGCCTGCGCCTGCTTGGACACCTCCTCCACCTTGGCAGGCGGAGTACACACGGCAATGATCGCCTTGATCAGGGTCCAGTCCTTGTGTAGGTCCACCCCATTGAGCCGCTGCGAGATCGTCGAGTGACGCGGAATGCGACGTTTGCCGAACTGCTCCTGCGTGAAACGGTCACAGAGGTCCTGAACGCTCATTCCCGCCTGTCGGAGCTGTTGCTGCAGGAGGAGAGCGATCTGATCGATCTCTTCGGAGTCCCCGCGGGGAGCCGACCGCGGCCGTCCTACACTGCGAGACCTCGCCATCCTCGTCTCCTGATTTTCCATTGGAAAATTGAATTTTCCAGTGGACAATACCTAAGAGGTCGATCAAGCGCGAGCCAGACCCCAGACTTGATCGAGGACCCAGCCTTGATCAACAGAGGGAGAACAAGATGGCCAAGCGCTCACCCGAGCCGCGACCTAAAACCCACGATCTCATCGCGCTTTTCGCCATCCTCGCGGCCGGCGTGATCCTCGTTGCGATCGGCGTGCCGGCAGAGTCACTGGCCGCGGTAACGATAGCCCTCTCGGCGCTGTTCACGGCATGGCGTCCCGGCAAGCAAGGCAACAATTCGTCTGACGAACCACGGTGACTCCCGCTGGAAAATCCAGCTGCAACGTCACTCTGCCTTGACCAGCTCCGAATGGTCGACAAACTCTCGGCACGCAGCCTGCGCTCCAGCGCTTCCCTCCTAGCATGAGGATGCCTGGGGCAAGGCGAACTTCACCCACATGTCACTAAGTGAGTACTTGAGAAGTGATCGTGGAGTCGTTCCATGGCAGAACAGGAGACAGAGGGCGACGCAACAGCATGTTCAGGTCGTTGACGGCACCCGCCTTAAGCTGCGTCTATGCAGACGTCGCCTCATGAAGTCCTTCAACTAAACGTGGTCGACCACGAGGGCGGGATCGCAGCGTCGACCCTCGCGCTCTATGATGCTGCGCCGGCCCGGCTCGTGCTCACGTGCCGCGGTCTCCTGCTGGACGTAGAGGGCGAAGACCTGCTGGATTGCCTCCTCGATCTCCGCCGCCGACTGGAAGCCGAAGGGTTCAACCTTTGCTGCCAGGGAGCACGATCGGACGTCTGGCCATCAGGTCAGCTCCGGCAGTTCACCAACGGTCGCCGCGGATACGTCTTGGCACCCAGGCCACCAGGCGATGCATTCGAGGAAGTCGACGTGTTCGCACCGGCTCAGCCCTGCGAGATCGGTTCCATCGAGCAACAACGTGAAGCAGTCATGCGGTTTCATGGGCTGCATCGGCAGCCGCGCTGAGGCGAGAAGGCGATGGGGCAGTGATCGTGAAGTTCAGTGGATTCGTTCCAGGGAGCGAGGTCCAGGCCGCTGGGCGGGATGGCCTCGGGTGATGCGCCGCAGGAGAGTATTGATCCCGGCCCATCGGATCATCGCCTCACTGGTCGGCGGCCGACGCTCATAATCACGAGCCAGTCGTCGATAGGCCATCAGCCAGGCCAGCGCCCGTTCTACCACCCACCGCCTGGGGTGCACCTGAAATCCCCGCTGACCAGATGGTTTGCCGATGATGTGTACGACGATGCCCAGCACCTGCCGCGCCCAGAGCACGAGCCGCCCGGCAAAGCCCTGATCAGCGAACACCACTCGACAGCGACCGGTCAGATACAGCCCTAACAGCATCGTGGTAGCACCGGCTCGATCTTGCACGCTGGCTGGACGCACCATCACCGCCAGCAGCAGTCCAAGCGTGTCGGTGACCACGAACCGTTTGCGGCCGTTGATCTTCTTGTTCGCGTCGTAGCCTCGGCTGTCGGCCCCAACGGTGTTGGCGCCCTTGACGCTTTGGGAGTCCAGCACTGCGGCTGACGGCTCGGCCTCGTGGCCAGCGCTCCTGCGGACCCGCCGACGCAGCATATCCATGATCTGCTGGGTCACTCCTTGGCCTTCCCAGCGTACGAAGTGCCAGTAGACGGTCTGCCAGGGTGGGAAGTCGGCTGGCAATTGCCGCCAGGAGCAACCGGTGCGTACCACGTACATGATCGCGTCCACGACCTCACGTCGTGGATGCTTGTCCGGGCGGCTGTCCCAGTGCGGAGCGGGCAGCAGCGGCTCGATCAGTGCCCACTGCTCATCGGTCAGGTCAGAGGGGTAAAAACCGGTCTCGTGTCATGCCCCACCCATACCCACCTGGCAAGACAGTCCCACGATCACCTCTCAAACACCCACTTAGCCGAAACAGCGGGTCCTTGAGAGGAGCTCCTAATACTCCAGCCGTACTTAGTGATCTCTGATGCGTTGTCGCTGGTAATGGGCTCGCCGAGCGCGTGTCTGGTGGCGTAGTCGCCATGCAGACCAGTG
>NZ_JBEXGU010000285.1:0-7222 GCF_040607515.1 Streptosporangium sp. NPDC005286
ATCGTCTCGTAGGGGTTGTTGATCTGCTTGGGCAGGAACGCGATCTTCAGCCCTTCCTTGATCGGCGCGTTCGGATCGGCCTTGGCCGGGGCCGATGACGCCGGGGCCGCCGGGGCCGCCGAACCGGCCGAGTCCTTGGTGGTGCCGCCGCCGCAGGCGGCGAGCCCGAGCGAGAGCAGACCGGCCACGACCGCGGCCGAGGCGGACCTTCGCGAAACAGTGAACATAAGCGCTTCCTCGGGAAGTCGGCGGCAGGCAGGCTCCTGCTGAAAAACGATTTAACAAGTTGAGCTGGACAGTAGAACCAAGCTCCCGGGGGTGTCAATGGCACATGAACACGCTGTTTCCTTAGCGTTACACGGCATGCGTCCCGGCCGGCCCCGCGTCTCCGAGGACCCCTCGCTCTCCACCGCCGAGCATCTGGCCGCCACCTGTTGCCACGTTTTAAGCATTTCGGTACCTCGCGTGGCCTCCGTGACAGTGCCGACCACCCCGCGAGCGCGGGTCAGGAGGTGTGGGTGATCACGGCCCCGGCGGGCGGACGCGTTCCGATACCCGCGACCGGCCACCAAGTAGCAGGGGCGCGGGCGCCGTCCGGTTCGGGGAGGAAGACGACTCCATGAGCTGTTTCACCTGCCGTCTCTGACATATCACCCATATCAGGAAGGGCTTTCCGGCTACGCTTGGACCGTGCCCGTCTACGTGGCCGTGGATCTCGGAGCTGAGAGCGGCCGGGTGCTGACCGGCGAATTCGATGGTGAACGGCTCGCGGTGCGGGAGGTGCACCGCTTCGCCAACCGGCCGGTCCGCGTCCTCGACGGCCTGTACTGGGACGTGCTCGGGCTGCTCGCACAGACGCGCGGAGGCATCGCGCTGGCCGCCGCCCGCGGTCGTGTCACCAGCGTGGGCGTGGACGCCTGGGGCGGCGACTTCGCCCTCCTCGACCGTGACGGGCGGCTGCTGGCCAACCCCCGCCACCACCTCGATCCCTACACCTCCGGCCTGGCGGGCCTCGTCTCCTGGCAGGACCACTACGAGCTGACCGGCATCCGCCCCGGGCCCGGCACCACGGCCTGCCAGTTGCTGGCGCACGCCGGATCGCCGCTTCTGGAGGCGGCCGACCACCTGGCGATGGTGCCGGACCTGTTCACCCTCTGGCTGAGCGGTGAGATGATCACCGAGCGGACGATCGCGAGCACCAGCCAGCTGCTGGACGCCAGGACCGGCCGCTGGGCGAGCAGCCTTGTCACCCGCCTGGGCCTGCCCCGCCACCTGTTCGCCCACCGGCTCACCGAGCCGGGCACGGTCGCGGGACCACTGCGGGAGAAGGGCGGGGACGGCCCGGGTGGAGTCGTGGTCGTCGCGGTGGCCGGCCACGACTCCGCCTCCGCCGCGGTGGCGCTGCCCGTCTCGTCCGGCTCTGTCGGCTACGTCTCCTGCGGCACCCGTTCGCTGGCGGGACTGGAGCTCGACGCCCCGGTCACGAGCCGGGCGGCCAGGCTCGCGGGCTTCAGCAACGAGGGTGGCGTCATGGGGACCGTGCGATTCACCCGCGCCCTCAACGGCCTGCTGCTGCTCCAGGAGTGCCGCAGATCCTGGGGCGTGCGCACCTCGTACGCGGACCTAGTCGCCGAGGCCGCCGCCACGCCCGCCTTCGGGCCGCTGATCGACCCCGGCCACCCGTGGTTTCTCGAACCCGGCGACATGCCGGCGAGGATCGCGGCCTACTGCCACTCGACCGGGCAGGCGCCGCCCGCCGGCCGCGCGGAGACGGTGCGCTGCGTCCTGGAGAGTCTCGCCTGCTCCTACCGTTGGGCCCTGGAGCAGGCCGAGTTCCTCAGCGACCGGCGGGTGGAGGCCGTGCACCTCGTGGGAGCCGGGGCCTCCAGCGAGACGCTGTGCCGGCTCGTCGCCGACTTCGCCGGACGGCCCGTGCTGGCCGGTCCCGTGGAGGCGACCGCCGCGGGAAACCTGCTCATCCAGGCCATGGCCGACGGCCGCATCGGCTCCCTCACCGAACTGCGCGAGGTGGTCCGCCGCTCGTTCCGGCCCCGGCCGTTCCCACCCGGCCGCGAACGGGAGCCGTACGAGATCGCCTACTCCCGATACCGGCAGCTCACCGGGATAGACAGATTCCACGTCGACGCGGAACCCGGGCTGAGCGTCGGCACCGAGCACTGACCCGGGAGCAGCCGATCCCAGCGGTTTCTCACCCCCGTCCGGCGAGCGGTAACCTACCTGCCCCGACACCTGCGCACCTAAGTAGTCGGCTCCGGAAGTCCTTCGGGGGTTGGCGTGACGGGTGGTTGCGTGGCCCGAGGTACTCAGGTGTGCAGACCGCTGAAGGGATGCGATCACTACGGTCTTAGCGGGATAGTCCCAGCCTGCCCGCCCGCAGCCCGGCCTGGAAGCGGGAGTCGGCCTCGAGCTTGGCCATCAGCTCAGCCACGCGCCGCCGATAGGTGCGTAGCGAGACGCCGAGCCGTTTGGCCGCCGATTCGTCGGTGAGTCCCGAACCGAGGGCTTCGAGGATCATGCGGCTGTCGGCATCGAAGTGGGGGATGTCGCTGCGCAGATAGGTGTCGAGATCGACGGCGGTGTCCCAGATCGCCCGGAACAGCGAGTGGACGCCGTCGACCAGGATCTGCGACGTCGTCACGGTGTACTCGCGGCCGGTGGGTGTCTCCCGGCCGGCAAGGATCATCACCCGCCGGTCGATGAGGATGGTCTCGTGCGGCAGTTGGGAGCCGCCTATCCGAACGAGAGCGCCCTTGCTCTGCACCAGCCGCAGGTGCGCCCGGGCCTCCTCGTCGGCGAGCGCGACCGGGCTGAGCAGCTTTCGAGAGGTGAAGCCCGAGGCATCCGCAGTACCCATCCGGTTCCGGATCGCGGCCCTGGCCTCCGGCTGCGACCAGGTCTTGAGGTCCCGGGCGGCGCAGAGGAACTCGGTCTGCGCGGACTCGAAGAGATGACCGGCACGCGCGATCAACTCTGCGTCCCCTCGCACTGAAAACACCTGTTCGTTCCGCATCCCGCCAGTCTGGCAGCAAGCTGCCACGAGCTCGCTGGGCGTCGTGGCGGCGGACACGATGAGCCTCGTGACGATCGAGACCTTCTCCCTCGGCGGAGATCTGACCATCAACCGGCTCGGCTTCGGCGCGATGCGCCTGGCGATGGGCACCTTCGACGGCCCGCCGCGAGCTCCTGAGAGTGGCATCGCCGTGCTCCGGCGCCGTGGAGCTGGGCGTGAACCACATCGACACGGCGGGCTTCTACGGCAGGGGAGCGGTGCGGGCCAACGAATTGATCCGTACGGCATTGACCCCCTACCGTGACGATCTGGTGATCGCCACGAAGGTCGGGCCACTGCCCGGACCAAACGGTGTGCCGAACGAGCAGGCGACGCCTGATCAGTTGCGCGGCCTGGTCGAGGCGGATCTGCGCTCTCTCGGCCTGGACCGGCTCGACCTGGTTTATCTACGGGTCGGTGGGATGACCGGACCAGGGGGCGAATCGATCGCCGAACGGTTCGCGGTGCTGGCCGAGCTCCGCGCGGAGGGGCTGATCCGGCACCTGGGCGTCAGCAACGTCGACGCCGCGCAGCTCGCCGAGGCCCGGGCGATCGCGCCCGTCGCGGCGGTGCAGAACCGGCACACCGGTGACATGGGACTGCTGGCGGAATGCGAGGAAGCAAGCATCGCGTACGTGCCGTACTTCCCCCTCGGCGGCGGTGGCGGCCCGCTCGACGCCGACCGGCTCGGCAAGGTCGCAGCACGCCTGGGCGCGACCACAGCGCAGGTCCAGATCGCATCGCTGCTGGCGAGGTCGTCGTCGGTGCTTGCCATTCCGGGCACCGGTTCTCTCGATCACCTGGAGGAGAACCTCGCGGCGCACGATCTCAGCCTCGGTGACGAGGACCTGTCTGACCTGCGAGGCTAACCGATCCCGGGCCCGTTGCTAAGGTTTCCTCCGTGAGAGCGTTCGTCGTGACCGGGCCTCGCCGCTTCTCCGTGTGGGACGTCGAGCCACCGGTCCCCGGCCCCGGGCAGGTCGTCGTCGACGTGGAGCGGGCCGGGGTGTGCGGCACCGACATGGAGTTCTTCAGCGGGGAGATGGCCTACCTCAACGAGGATCACGCCCGCTATCCCATCCGACTCGGCCACGAGTGGTGCGGGAGGGTCTCCTCGGTCGGCGAGGGCGTCGAAGACGGCTGGATCGGCACCCGGGTCACCGGTGACACCATGCTCGGCTGCGGACGGTGCCGCCGCTGCCTGGGCGGGCTGCAACACGTGTGCGAGGACCGCTTCGAGATCGGCATCCGCGGCGGGTGGCCCGGCGCTCTGGCCGAGCAGCTGCCGGTGCCGGTCACGGCGCTGCACGCGCTGCCGGACGCGGTCGACGCGGTGGCCGGGGCCATGGTCGAGCCCGGCGGCAACGCGCTGCGGGCCGTCGAGGCCGCGGCCCTCGCACCGGGTGACCGGCTGCTGGTGCTGGGGCCGGGGACGATCGGCCTGCTCGCCGCCCGGTTCGCCCTGGCGCGCGGCGCGGAGGTCCACATCATGGGCCTGTCGGAACCGTCACTGGAGTTCGCCCGAGGTCTCGGCGTGCACGGGGCGTGGACCTCCGACAGGCTTCCCCGGCTCCCGTTCGACGCGGTCATCGACGCCTCCAACGCTCCCGGCCTGCCCGCCCTGGCCGTCGACCTGGTGGAGCCGGGCAAGCGGGTGGTCTACATAGGGATAGCGCCGAGGCTCAGCGCCGTCGACACCCGCGCGCTGGTGCTCAAGGATGTCACGGCCGTCGGGATCCTGAGCGCCTCCCCCGGCCTGGCCGGGGCGATCGAGCAGTACGCCTCGGGCTCGGTGGATCCCCGGCCGCTCGTGGCGGCCGTCGTCGGCCTCGAGGAGGTGGGTGCGGTTCTCGCCGGCTCCCGCCCCGCGGGCTCCGGCCCCGGCCCCAAGATCCACGTCGACCCGCGAGCCTGACCTGGCAGTTCCGATCGGGCGGCGGCGTGCCCGCGGAGCCGTCCGCTGGGCCGGCGCCGGAACCACGCCGCGGGCCCGTCACCGAAGCCTTCCGTCAGACCCATGCGGACAAAATATGATCTTTAATAGCCTAAAAGTGTATTGTCGTTTTATGCCTGCTACAGCCCTCTTGTCCGATCCGGGGGCGTGATGACCCCCGATCCGCCGGCCGACTGGGCGCGCAGCGGCGTCGTCACGCTGACCGGCCGCGAGAGCGGCCCTCCGCTGGTGCCACCGGGCCGTGCCGCCACCGTGGCGCGGGAGCTGGCCGGCCGCTTCACCGAGTTCACCGGGGTGCGGGTGGACGGTGCCCGGTTGCTGTCGGAGCGTGCCGCCTTCACCGGCCACCGGCGAGGTGGAGCCGTGTCGGCCGGAGGCGCGTGCCGGCTGCTGCGCACCGCCGACGGCTGGGCGGCGGTCTCCTGCGCCCGCCCCGATGACCCGGCGTTACTGGGAGCGCTGGTCTGCGCGGAGGTGGGCGACGACCCGTGGCCGACGGTCACCGGCTGGCTGCGCGAGCACACCGGTGCCGAGCTCGCCGAGCGGGCGGCGCTCCTCGGCGTCGCCGCAGGCCCGGTCCGGCACCGGGCCGTTCCGCCCGCCCCGCTCACCCCGCCCGCGCCGGTGACGCCCCGGCCGCCGGACGGTCTGCTGGTCGTGGACTTCAGCGCGCTGTGGGCGGGCCCGCTCTGCGCCCACCTGCTCGGCCTGGCCGGTGCCCGGGTCGTCAAGGTGGAGACCCCGTGGCGGCCGGACGGCGCCCGGGGCGGGAACGCCGCGTTCTACCAGCTGCTGCACGCCGGGCACCGCTCGGTCGTGCTCGACCCCCGCACCCCCTCCGGGCGGCATGCCATGGCCGCCCTGGTCGACGCCGCCGACATCGTCATCGAGGCGTCCAGGCCCCGCGCGCTGGCCGGTTTCGGGCTCGACGCCGAGGCCGCGGTCGCCGCCGGCACCGTCTGGATCTCGATCACCGCGTACGGGCGCGGGAGCGACCGGGTCGGATTCGGTGACGACGTCGCCGCGGCGAGCGGCCTGGTCGCCCACGACGCCGACGGGACCCCGTTGTTCTGCGGCGACGCGATCGCCGACCCGCTCACCGGCCTGACCGCCGCCGCCCTCGCCGCGACGGCGCCGCCGGACGGCACGGGCGCGCTGTGGGACGTCTCCATGTCCGGCGTGGTCGCCGCCACGCTGAATCCCGTCGCGGAAACGCCCCCGAGCTCGGTGGCCGCCCGGTCGCGGAACGGCGGCTGGGTCGTCGACGCCTCCTCCGGCCCGGTCGACGTCGCCGTCCCGCTGCGGCGGGTGGTGTCCGGGAGGGCGCCCCGGAGCGGGGAGCACACCGCCGAGGTGCTGCGCGAGCTGGGCGTCGTGTCCCGGTGACCGGTCTGCTGCTGCGCGACGCCGAACTCGACGGGCGCACCGGGGTCGACGTCCGCGTCGAAGACGGCCACGTCGTCGAGGTGGGCACCGCCCTCGGCCTCCGGCCGGGAGAGGCCTGGTACGACTGCCGGGGCGGCGCGCTGCTACCCGGGCTCTGCGACCACCACCTGCACCTGCACGCGCTCGCCGCCTGGGGCACCTCGGTGCGTTGCGGCCCTCCCGAGGTGACCGGGCCCGCCGCACTGGCCGCCGCACTGGCCGCGGCCGTCCCCGACGAGCACGGGTGGATCCGTGGCGTCGGGTACGCGGAGACGGTCGCCGGCGACCTCGACGCCACCGCGCTGGACCGCCTCCGTCCCGACCGCCCGGTCCGCGTCCAGCATCGCAGCGGCGCGCTGTGGACCCTCAACACCGCGGCCGTGGCCGCGACCGGCCTGGCCGGGGCCGACCACCCTGGTGTCGAGCGGGACGACCGCGGCTTGCCCACCGGACGGCTCTGGCGCGCCGACGGCTGGCTGCGCTCCCGGCTGCCGCCCGCCGGACCGCCCGATCTCGCCCCGGTGGGCGCCGCCCTCACCCGCTTCGGCATCACCGCCGTCACCGACGCCACCCCCGATCTCGACGTCGGCGCCGTCGCGGCGATCACCGAGGCCATGCGTGGCGGGGCGCTGTCCCAGCGCGTCCAGCTGCTCGGCGCCCCGCTGGACACCCCGGCCGGGGGGGGGGGGGCCCCGGGGGCCGCCGGCCCCCCCCGCCCGCCGGGCCCCAACGGGAGGGGCCAGAACAGGCGGGCCCCCCACCCGAACCCAAGA
>NZ_JBEXGU010000286.1:0-6957 GCF_040607515.1 Streptosporangium sp. NPDC005286
GCCTGGGGGGCTCGCGGGACGCGATGTTTTGGTGCCGATGTGGCGGTCGCCTCCTCGGCGAGAGGCACAACACGGCTCCAGCCGAACGGTATTCCGTGAAGGCGGTAATTTGCGGCCCGGGGGACACAAACCACATCGGCACGATCACTCTAACGGACGTCCGCCGGTGGTTATTCCGCTTCTCCCGTCACCGGCGTGTCAGCTATGGCCGGCGGCCTCCGGTCACTCGCAGCTCACGGTGGGAATCGGACTCCGCCGCCCTCGCCGCGGGAGGAGAAGATTCAAGACTTCTGGTGGCCGGCCGCTGGGACCGCCGGCGCGGCGCCGCGGGGGAGGCTCAGCGGCCGGCCAGCCGGGCCTCCGCACGGGCCCATGGCTCCTCGCCCTCTTCGGGAAGGTAGGTGACCAACCGCTCGCTCTGCCGCACCAGGGCGCGGATATCGGAGACCACGCCTTGGGCGCGGGCCTGGACCAGGGCGTTGCCGAGGGCGGCGGCCTCCACCGGCCCGGCGACCACGGGCAGGCCGGTCGCGTCGGCGGTCATCTTGCAGAGCAGCGCGTTGCGGGCACCGCCGCCGACCACGTGCACGACCTCCACCTCCTGGCCGCTGAGGCGTACGGCGTCGCGGAGCGTGCGCCGGTAGGCCAGGGCCAGGCTCTCCAGCACGCACCGTACGGTTTGCGCCCGTCCCTGCGGGGGCCGCTGGCCGGTCCGCTCGCAGTAGGTCGCGATCCGGGCCGGCATGTCGCCGGGGGGCATGAAGACCGGGTCGTCGGGGTCGACCACCGCCTGGAACGGGACGGCCTGCGCGGCGGCGTCGAGCAGGCCGGCCACGTCGGTCTCGCCCCAGGTGCGCATGCACTCCTGCAGGATCCACAGGCCCATCACGTTGCGCAGGTACCGGACGGTGCCGTCGAGGCCGCCCTCGTTGGTGAAGTTGGCCAGCCGGCTCTCCTCGGTCAGGACGGGCCTGGGGAGTTCGAGCCCGACCAGCGACCAGGTACCGGAGGAGATGTAGGCGAACCGCTCGGTGCTCGCGGGCACCGCCGCCACCGCGGAGGCGGTGTCGTGCGAGGCGACCGCGGTGACCGGGGTGGAACCCGGCAGCCCGGTCTCCGCGGCCACCTCGGCCAGGAGCGTCCCGGCGGGCGTTCCGGGGTGCCGCAGTTCCGGCAGGAGCCCGGTCGGCAGGCCCAGTCGCTCCGCCAGCCCTCGGGCCCAGTCGCCGGTCCGCACGTCGTACAGGCCGGTGGTGGAGGCGTTGGTGACCTCCGCGCCGACGGAACCGGTCAGCCAGCGGGTCAGCAGGTCCGGGATCATCAGCAGCGTCTCCGCGCGGTCGAGGCCCGGCTCGGCGAGCAGCTGGTAGACGGTGTTGAACGGCAGGAACTGCAAGCCGCCGACCTGGTAGAGCGTGTCGGCTCCCAGATCGGCGACGACTCGCTCCATGATCCCGTTGGTCCGCCGGTCGCGGTAGTGCACCGGGTTGCCGATGAGCCGGCCCGCGCCGTCGAGCAGCCCGTAGTCGACGGCCCAGGAGTCGATGCCGATCGAGTCGACCGGCCCGGCCTCGCGAAGCCCGTCGAGCACCCCCCGATAGAGGGCGAGGATGTCCCAGTGCAGGGTGCCGTCGACCCGGACCGGGCGGTTGGCGAAGCGGTGCGCCTCGGTCAGGCTGATCCGCTCGTCCTCGATCCGCGCCGTCATCACCCGGCCGCTGGAGGCTCCCAGGTCGACCGCCGCGTAAACGCTCATCTGTCACTCACCACTCGTGGTCAGGTGGCCGCAGCCGTTCCGTCCGCCGCTCAGCCGGTGGACTCGCGGGCGACCAGTTCGGGCTGGAACATGATCTGCCGGTGGGCGTGCTCGCCGGGGTTGCCGCACTCGTCCAGCAGCAGTTCGGTGGCGATCCGCCCGAGTTCGTAGGTGGGCTGACGGATCGAGCTCAGCGACACCGCCGAGGCCACCGCGAAGTCGATGTCGTCGTAGCCGATCAGGGCCACGTCGCCGGGCACGCCGACCCCGGCCTGGTGCAGGCCGCGCAGTACACCGAGGGCGAGCATGTCGTTGGCGCAGAAGATCGCCTCGGGCAGCCGCCCGGAGCGGACCAGCCGCTCCGCCGCCTCCTGGCCCGCCCGCGCGGTCATCGCGGGCATCTCCACCGTCTCCAGCGCGGTCGCCGGGGCGAGACCCGCGGCGGCGAGAGCCAGCTCCGCGCCCCGTCTGCGGTCCGCGCACTGCCGGATGGTCGGTGGGCCGGTGATGTGGTGGATGCTCCGCGCGCCGCGCTCCAGCAGGTGGCGGGTGGCCAGCCGGCCGCCCGCCACGTCGTCGACGCTCACCGAGCACAGGTCGGGCCGGTACGCCGGATGGTCGACCAGCACCACGCTGATGCCGTGCTCGCGCAATCCGTCGAGCCGCCGGGGATCGTCGTCCGACGGCGTGATCAGCACGCCGCGTACCCGATGTTCGGCGAACACGCGCAGGTTGTGCTCCTCCTTGGTGCGGGAACCTCCCGAGTTGCCGAGGATCACCGCGTAGCCGAGCGCGCTGGCGACGTCCTCGGCGCCCGCGGCGACGTCGGTGAAGAACGGGTTGCCGATGTCCATGAGCGACAGCCCGATGGTCCGGCTGTGCCCGGCGCGCAGCGTCGAGGCGGAGCCGTGCCGGACGAAGCCGAGCTCGCGGATCGCGCGCCTAACGCGCTCCCGGGTCTCGGGGGCGACCCGCTCCGGCCGGTTGAGCACGTTGGACACCGTGCCGGGGGAGACCCCGGCGACCCGAGCGACCTCCTTGATGCCGACGCCGCTCACCTGCTGTCCCCCCTTGACCCGGCATAGATTAAAACGTGTTACACGATGTCGACAAGACCCTACTCAAAGATGACGATGGGCCCACCATCCCCTGCCTGCGTAGTTGTCGTAACGCGTTGGAAACGAGACCTTCACCACCCATTGACAATGTCTGACGCTGCGGTTTAGCGTCCGGTCAGTCTTCTAAAACGTTTTTAGAGTAGGGAAGGGGTGTGGCGCGGTGACCGCACCGGGCGAAGGAGAGGCGCCACTCGGGCCGTCCCCCGGCGGGGCCCCTCCGGTCCTGGCACTGGCCGGGGTCAGCAAGGCGTTCGGCGCCGTGCAGGCGTTGCGCGAGGTCTCTCTGAACCTTTACGCCGGAGAGGCGCACGCGCTCGCCGGGGAGAACGGCGCGGGGAAGTCCACCCTGGTGAAGACCCTGGCCGGGGTGCACCGTCCGGACACCGGGCAGGTCCTGCTGGACGGCGAGCCGGTGGAATTCGGCAGTCCCGCCGACGCCCAGCAGGCGGGCGTGGCCGTGATCTACCAGGAACCCACGATGTTCCCCGACCTGTCGGTCGCCGAGAACATCTTCATCGGCCGGCAGCCCAAGGCCGCGCTCCGCCGCATCGACCGCAGGGCCATGCACGGCCGGGCCGCCGAGCTGTTCAAACGACTCGGCGTGGCGCTCGACCCCGAGCAGCCGGCCCGCGGCCTGTCCATCGCCGACCAGCAGCTCGTGGAGATCGCCAAGGCGCTCTCCCGGGACGCCCGGGTGCTGATCATGGACGAACCCACCGCGGCGCTGTCCGGCAACGAGGTGACCCGGCTGTTCAACGTGGTCAAGGCGCTGCGCGAGCAGGGCTGCGCGGTGCTGTTCATCTCGCACCGCCTGGATGAGATCTTCGAGCTCTGCCAGCGGGTCACCACGCTGCGCGACGGCGGCTGGATCGCCAGCGAACCCGTCGCGGGCCTGACCCATGACGACCTGATCCGCCGTATGGTCGGCCGCGACCTCGACAACCTTTATCCCAAGCAGGAGACCGAGGTCGGCGAGGTCGCCCTCAAGGTCGGCCGGCTCACCCGTGAGGGCGTGTTCACCGACGTCTCCTTCGAGGTGCGGCGGGGCGAGATCGTGGCACTGGCGGGGCTGGTCGGCGCCGGGCGCAGCGAGGTCGCCCGGGCCATCTTCGGAGTGGACCGCTGGGACGCCGGGACCGTGGAGGTCAACGGAGAGCGGCTGCCGCCCGCGTCCCCGACCGCTGCGATGTCCGCGGGCCTGGCCCTGGTCCCCGAGGACAGGCGTCAGCAGGGGCTGGTGATGGACCACTCGATCGAGCGCAACATCGGCATCACCGGCCTGAAGGCGCTGCGCCGTGGCCCGGTGATTTCCCGGGCCGCCGAGCGGGACCGCGCCCGCGACTGGGCCATCCGGCTCCAGCTCAAGTTCAACCGGCTGTCGGACGCGGTGAACGTGCTCTCCGGCGGCAACCAGCAGAAGGTCGTGCTGGGCAAGTGGTTGTCCACCAAGCCCGATGTGCTCATCATCGACGAGCCCACCCGGGGCATCGACGTGGGCACCAAGGCCGAGGTACACCGCCTGCTGTCCCAGCTGGCCGCCGACGGGCTCGCCGTGCTGATGATCTCCTCCGACCTGCCCGAGGTGCTGGGCATGGCCGACCGGGTGCTCGTCATGCAGGAGGGGCGGCTCGTCGCCGAGATCCCGCGGGAGCGGGCCACCGAGGAGAGCGTGATGACCGCAGCGACCGGAGGGACCTCGTGATCGACAGGAACGAGGGCGCCGGAAAGCACGGTGCCCGGGTCATGCGGCGGACGGAGGAAGCCTCATGAGCGCCGTCACCGCCGGGCGGAGCACCCGGAACCTGGTGGACCTGGTCTTCCGGGCCCGCGAGCTGAGCATCGTGGCGGCACTGGCCGTCCTGGTCATCGTGACCGTGGGCGTCAACGGCAACTTCCTGTCCGAGCAGGGCGTCAAGGACATCTTCCTCAACGCCTCCATCCTGGTGCTGCTCGCCGTGGGCCAGTCCGTCGTGGTCATCACCCGCAACATCGACCTGTCCGTCGGCTCGGTCGTCGGCCTGGTGGCCTTTACCGTCGGAGACTTCCTCGCCGCCGACCACAGCAGGGGCATCGTCTTCGCGGTGGTCCTGGGCGTCGGGCTCGGCGCGCTCTGCGGACTGGTCAACGGCCTGCTGGTCAGTTTCGGCCGAGTCCCGGCCCTGGTGGTGACGCTCGGCACGCTGTACGTGATCCAGGGCGTCGACCACTACATCGCCCACGGCAGGCAGATCAACGCCGTCGACCTCCCTCCGGCACTGCTGTCGCTGGGCAACGGCACGGTGTTCGGCATCCCGTACCTGCCGATGATCGCCGTCCTGGTGATGCTGGCCGTCGGCTACTACCTGCGCTCCTACGCCTCGGGCCGGGACTTCTACGCCATCGGCTCCAGCCCGGAGGCGGCGGCACTGGCCGGTGTGTCCGTGCGGCGCCGCGTCATGGCGGCCTATCTCTTCAGCGGTGCGCTCGCCGGCCTGGCCGGGGTGCTCTGGCTCTCCCGGTTCGGCACCGTCGTCGCCGACGCCGCCAACGGCTGGGAACTCCAGGTGGTCAGCGCCGTCGTGGTCGGCGGCGTGGCGATCACCGGCGGTGTCGGCACCGTATACGGCGCGGCCCTCGGCGCGCTGCTGCTCACCACGATCACCAGCGCGCTGGTCGTGCTCAAGGTCAGCCCGTTCTGGCAGCAGGCCATCACCGGCGCGTTGCTGCTTCTGGCGATCAGCGTCGACCGGCTGCTCGCCCTGCGGGTCGCGAGGGTACTGCGGAGGAGGAACTTCCGAAATGGCTCCTGACGTGAAGTCCGCCACCGGCGCCGCGGACACGGCCGCTCCGCTCCTCGCCGGGCTGCCGGACCGTGGCTCGCCAGGCCGGTTCCTCCGCTGGGACGTGCTGGTCGGCCTGCTCCTGGTGCTCGTCTTCATCGGCGGCTCGGTGGGATCGCCCGGCTTCGCCGGCGTCGACAACCTGTCCTTCGCCCTTGGCGACCTCGGTGAGATCGCGTTGATCGCACTGGCGATGACCATGCTGGTCGTCGCCGCCGAGGTGGACCTGTCGGTGGCCTCCGTGCTCGGCCTGTCGAGCGCGCTGGTCGGCACCCTGTGGGACGCCGGCTGGGCGATCGAGACGATCATCCCGCTGGTGGTCGTGGTCGGGGCGGTATGCGGCCTTGTCAACGGTCTGCTGGTGACCAGGCTGGGACTGCCGTCACTGGCGGTGACGATCGGCACGCTGGTGCTCTACCGGGGCCTGGCCTACGTGGTGCTCGGGGACCGGGCCATCGCCGAGTTCCCGCAGCAGTACGTCTCCCTCGCCGTGGAGGATGTTCCCGGCACCCCGATCCCCTACCCGGTGGCGCTGTTCGTCCTGCTGGCGATCATCACCGGCGTCGTGCTGCACGCCACCGGATTCGGCCGCTCGCTGTTCGCCATCGGCGCCCAGGAGGAGGCCGCGCTGTTCGCCGGCATCCGGGTCAAGCGCATCAAGCTCATCCTGTTCGTGCTCTCCGGCACGGTCGCCGCCTTCGCCGGAGTGGTCTTCACCCTCCGCTACGGCAGCGCCCGCGCCGACAACGGCATGGGCCTGGAACTGGCCGTCATCGCGGCCGTCCTGCTGGGCGGCGTCGACTTCGACGGCGGCAAGGGCACCCTCGGCGGGGTGATCGCCGGAGTGCTGCTCATCGGCCTTCTCCGCAACCTGCTCATGCTCAACGACGTGTCGACGGAGATCCAGTCGATCGTCACCGGACTCCTCCTGATCATCTCGGTGATCACCCCGCGTCTCGTTGCCGTCATGGGGCAACGCCGGCGCCGCCCGTCACCTGTCCCATCGCCCACACCCCCCGCATCCTGAGGAAGAACAGATGTTCACTGTTTCGCGAAGGTCCGCCTCGGCCGCGGTCATGGCCGGTCTGCTCTCGCTCGGGCTCGCCGCCTGCGGCGGCGGCACCACCAAGGACTCGGCCGGTTCGGCGGCCCCGGCGGCCCCGGCATCCTCGGCCCCGGCCAAGGCCGATCCGAACGCGCCGATCAAGGAAGGGCTGAAGATCGCGTTCCTGCCCAAGCAGATCAACAACCCCTACGAGACGAT
>NZ_JBEXGU010000287.1:0-6909 GCF_040607515.1 Streptosporangium sp. NPDC005286
GGCGCGGCATCGCCGCGCCGGGCCACGTCGGTCGGGTCAGCTGAGCGACGACTTCTGCTCGCCGACGATGGCCGCGGGCCGCGCATCTCGCGCGGGCTCGCCCTCGCCCTCCGCGATCTCGCTGAGCAGCTCAGAAGCCGCGAACTCGTCCTTCGCCGCCACCTGATCGAAGCCCTCCACGGCCGGGTAGATGTACTTGCCGAGCAGCGCGATGGTGATGGCGGACGCGACCAGTATTCCGCCTAGTATGGGGAAGACCGGGTCGTAGGTGCCGAAGTTGTCGTATGCGAGGCCGAGCAGCAGCGGCCCGAAGCCGGTGCCGATGAGGAACACCGACTGCATGAGTCCGAAGACCTTCCCGAAGGCGCGCATGCCCAGATACCGCGTGATGAAGAACGCGACGAGGTCGGCCTCGATGCCGTACGCCACCCCGACCAGTGCCACCGCCACGGCGGCCGAGACGAAGGGCGGGTGAAGGAAGAAGAGCCCCACGACCGGAACGAGGATCACGATGGGCCCGATGATCGTGCCGGGGATGCGATCGATCAGGAATCCGCCGCCGACCCGTCCGACGACGCTGGCCAGAGCATAGATGGTCAGCAGAAGAGCTGCCTGCGCAGAGTCCAGACCGAGATCGCTCATCATGGGCACGAGGTGCACCTGCAGTCCGACGATGGCGATCCCGACCGCGCCGAGCGCCAGCGTGAGCATCCAGAAGTGCCTTGAGCGCAGCGCCTCGCCGAACGTCAGTCCCGGCAACTCCAGGCTCACCGACTTTCCGTCGTCCTCGGTCTCGGTGACGAGCCGGCCGCGGACGTGGCGCTCGGCGCGGGCCCGCACGAACACGGTGATCACCGAGACCGAGACGATCAGTGCGATCAGTGCCAGCGTTGCGTAGGCCATCTGCCATCCAAGCCGACCGATGAGTGCCCCGGCGATGATCGGCGTGAGGGACGCCCCGAGACTCGTGAACCCTGCGGAGAGTCCGATCGCCAGGGCGCGCTTGTTGTCGAACCAGGTCACCAGCGTCTTGACGATCGGGGTGTAGGTCCCCGCGCCGAATAAGCCAAGGAGGAAGTAGGGCACGAGGAACGCGATGGGGTTCGCCGGCATCAGCCCGATGATCGCCGTGGAGACCGAGAACCCGACGAACGCCGGTATCAAGATGTACCGCACGGCGTACCTGTCGAGCAGTCTGCCGACGATGATGAGGCCGATGGCCATGCCCACCGCAGCGACGGAGTAGGCGCTAGTGACGGTCGTGCGGCCGAATCCGGTGGCTTCGGTGATCGGGATGATGAAGATCCCGAGCGTGTTCACAACGATCGGCAACGGTCCTACGGCGGTGGCGATGCCGGCTCCGAACAGAACCAGCCACGGATTGCCTTGCTTGCGAGTTCCCCGCTGTGTCGTCTTTGGCATATGAGAGACCTCTCGGAGTAATGCCGGTCGGGTGCGACTATTCGCGTGTCCCGGTTCCTCGACTGGCACTGCCCGGTCGAGAACCACTGCGAGGTCGTCGAACCCAGCCCGCAGGGAACTCCCGCTCACCGTGCGAACCGCTATTCGTCGTCGACGCCGGCCTGAATGTATACTGAAGCGCTTCACGCTAGGGTTACATGCTCGGTTATGCCGCGCAAGAGTGGATTTGAACCCGGATTTGTATACTAGAAGCCAGTGGTTACGCATCGGCCCGATGCGTCGGTCCGATCCGCGTCTCGGTCAGCCGGCGTGCCACGCCGTGCCGGCGCCCCGCCCCACCAACGGCAACGCCCTCACGGCTTCCGCCGTCGACGATGCCCGTGTGATTGCCCGCTACCCCTGGCTCGAGCTACAGGGGTAGAGACTCTAGGACGTTCGCCAAGCTGTTGCGCAGGTGGACCGCGGTCGCCTGCGAGGCGAAGAGCTCGTCGCCGCTATGGATGGCCTCGACGATTTGCATGTGCTCGAGCGTCGCGCGGTGCAACCGTTCGGAGTTCGATCGGGAGTAGAAGCGAACGCGCGCCATCTGGCCGCGGACATCTTCGAGCGCTGACCGCAGGTACTGGCTGTCGGCCGCCTCGTCGATCGCCGCATCCAGTTCGCTCGACAGGAAGTACGGACGGCGCGGGTCAACCGCCTCCCCCGGATCCGGACCACGGCGAAACTCCGCCAGGAGCGTTGCGAACCGCTCCGGGTCCCGGCGTCGCGCCGCGAGTCGCGCCGCTTGGGTCTCCAGCGCTTCGCGCAGTTCGAACAGTTCAATGACGTGTTTGCGCGAGAGGGGGGCAACGATCGCCGTCCGCCCGGACGTCGTGACGAGGCCTTCCGCCGCAAGACGGGTCAAGGCTTCGCGGATCGGAGTTCGGGAGACCCCGACTCGCTCCGCAGTCTCGATCTCTCCCAGAAGCGTTCCCGGCTTCAACACCCAGTCGATGATCTCCTGGCGTAGTTGCCCGTAAGCCACATCGCTCGCTCGCACGAGGGCTATTCTAAATCGGCCCGTCGCCCGGGCAGGCCCGTTCACGCCTCGCATCGCCACGATCCTCCGCGAATCAGCTAGCCGGTCATGCGCGCCGGACCTGCGATGACTTGCATCTCCGTGAAGCTGTACAGTCCCCAGGGCCCGTTCTCCACGCCGATCCCGCTCCACTTGTGCCCGCCGAAGGGCAGATGCGGCCCCAGCCCGCGCGCGTGCTGATTGATGGCGACCTGACCTGAATCGATCTGTGCGGCGATGCCGGCCGCACGCTCGATGTCGTTCGACCAGACCGATGCCGTCAACCCGTATTCGCTGTCATTGGCCCGCCTCACGACGTCGTCCTCGTCTCGGAAGGACAGGACCGGCAGCACCGGCCCGAACTGCTCCTCGGCCACGACGCGGAAGCTGTCGTCGACGGCATCAAGGACCGTCGGCCGGAAGAAATAGCCGCCATCGCCGGCCGTCTCGCCGCCCGCCACCACCCGGGCACCGCGTGATCTCGCGTCGTTCACCAGATCATTGACCCGCTCCCACTGGGGACGATTGTTGACGGGGCCCAGCTCGACACCCTCTTGCAGCCCGTCGCCCATGCGCACGGATGCGGCGAGCTCCCCGAGCGCCTCTACAAGCCGGGGTTTGATGGATTCGTGCGCATACAAGCGCTTGACCGCGACGCAAATCTGCCCACTGTTGCGGAACGCGCTCCAGAACAGACGTGGCGCGATCTCATCGACATCGACGTCGGGGAGGATGATCGCCGGATCATTGCCCCCGAGTTCCAGGGTCACGCGCTTGAGATCGGGCGCGGCCCCGAGCGCCACCTTCTTCCCCACAGAGGTCGAGCCCGTGAAGCTCACCTTGCGCGGCACGGGATGCGCCACCATCGCCGCCCCCAGGGGATCGGGCCCCGTGACGATGTTGAGGACGCCATCAGGCAGGACACCGCGGAGCGCCTGCCCCAATGCGAGAGTCGCGAGCGGAGTGTACGGCGACGGTTTCACCACGAGGGTGTTCCCCGCCCTGAGGGCTGGAGCGATCTTCCACATCGCGAGGCCGACGGGGAAGTTCCAGGGTGTGATCGCGCTCACCACACCCATCGGCCTGCGGAAGATCTCCTCGTAGCCGTCCGCGTCGTCTCGGATGACTTCGCGCGGCAACTCCAGATCAGCGTAATAGCGCAGCCAATGCACGGCGCTCAGGATCTCGCTGCCTGCCTCCGCGACAGGTTTGCCCTGCTCCATCGTGAGGATGCGTGCGAGAGTCGAGACGGTCGCCTCGATAACGTCTGCCGCCCGTCGCATGGCGTCACGGCGCGCCGACTCGTCCCGCTTCCACAGGTGGAACGCCGCCTGCGCGTCCGCGAACACCTGATCGAGCTGTTCAGGACGGACGGCGGGCGCGCTGGCGAACACCTTCCCCGTCGCCGGGTTCACGACGTCGAAACGTTCCTTCGTCACGAGGTCCGTACCGTTCGATGTCGCGGTCAAGGCCTCGATTGCTGCAATCGTATCCTGCACGTTCATTCCAAATTCCTTCGCGATTAACCCATTACAAGGACGGGCTTGATGACCTTGCCAGACAGCGAATCCGCTTCGGCGAGATTGACGTCCGCCAATGGATACGCCGTGATGAGCTTCTCGAACGGGAACCTCCCCGCCCGCCAGTGTTCGATGAGCTTCGGGAGCAGAATCTGGGGAACGGCACCTCCTTCGAGCGACATGGTGACGTGTCGGCCGGTCAGGAGCGCCGGTGGCACATCCAGTCGCCCTGCCCCGGCCCCGACCAGGACAGCTTTGCCCGGCCGGCGGAGGACGGAGATGGCGGTCGTGATGACTTTCGTGACGGCCGTGGTCTCGAACGTGAAGTCGAACCCGCTGGACCCGCCCTTGACGGCATCGATGAGGTCTGGAGCGTCACCGCGCACGACCCGGCTCGCGCCGAGTTCCTCCGCGAGTGCGAGCCGCGAGTCATGCAGATCGACGACGACGATGTCGCCGGCGCCGGAGAGCCGGGCAGCCATCACAGCGGCGAGACCGACGGCACCGGCGCCGAACACGGCCAGACTCTGACCCGGACCGAGCTTCATCTCGTTGAGGACCGAACCGGCTCCCGTCTGCAGTCCACATCCCAGCGGGCTCAGCAGCTCCAGCGGCAGGTCGTTCGCGACCACCACGGCATTCCGCTCCGTTGCGATGGCGTACTCGGCGAAGGACGACTGTGCGAACCAGCGGTTCACGACTTCCGCCCCACCGGCATCCACCGCCGAGGTCGTGGCGTCGACCCGCGTCCCGGTCAGATTGCGGGCCTCGAACTGCACGCAGTAGGCCGGGTTGCCCGTGCGGCACAGTGAGCACCACCCGCACGAGTCGAAGCTGAGCAGCACATGGTCGCCTGGCCTGGTGCGGGTGACGGCGCTTCCCACCCGCTCGACCACTCCCGCTCCCTCGTGGCCGGCGATCATGGGACGGGAGTCCTTCTTGTGTGAAGGGTCGCGCAGTATGAGATCGGTGTGACACATCCCGCTGGAGACAATACGGACGAGGATCTCGTCGGAACGCAACTCCCCGAGATCGATGTCTTCGATCTGGAACGGCGCGTCGGGTGCACGGAGCACTGCCGCGCGCATCAGGCGGCAATCCGCACGGGAAGGCGCTTCACGCCGTTGATGGAGTCGCTGCGCAGGAACTCGGGCTCGCCGACCTCCATGTCCGGCAGGCGCGTCAGGATCTGCTTGAACAGCGCACGCAGCTGAGCCTTGGCGACCCCGTTGCCAAGGCAGAAGTGGACGCCGCCTCCCCCGAATCCGACGTGTGGAACGCGTTCGCGCTGAATATCGAACACATGGGCGTCTGGCCACGCCTCCTCGTCGCGGTTACCCGAGCAGTAGAAGAGCATGACCTTGTCGCCTCTCTCGATCTTCTGCCCACGGATCTCGACGTCTTCCATCGCCGTACGCGCGAACTGGATGAGAGGGGAGGCGTGGCGGACGAACTCCTCGATGGACTGTGCGATGCGGTTGTCGTAGTCCTCGGTGAGCCAGGCTTTCTGGTCGGGGTTGCGCCAGAGGGAGATCACGGATCGCGATGTCGTCTGTTTCGTCGTGTCGTTGCCTGCGACACTGAAAAGCACCATCGTCTGCCCGATCTCATCGACGGTCAGGGGGCGGCCATCGATTTCGAAGTTCGCGAGCGCGGTGGCGATGTCGTCGGACGGATGGGTGCGACGGTGCGCGACGAGGTCGACCCCGATCTCCGTGAGGATGCGGATCTGCTCCTGGGCGTACTCGAGTGGGCCGACACCTTCGGGCCGGAACTCGGGGTCCTGCACGCCGACGAGGTTGTCGCCGGCCTCCGCGAAGGCGTGCACGAGGCTCTCGGGCAACCCGACGAGGTCGGCGACGGTGAGCATCGGCAGCTTGGCGGACACCTCCGTGACGAAGTCGAACTCACCTCGGTCTGCGACGGAGTCGATGATCTGCTCAGCACGCTCTTCGATCTTCGCGCTGAGCCGGCCGACGGCCTTGGGCGTGAAGGCGGCGCTCATGATCTGCCGGGTCCGCGTGTGCTCGGGAGGATCCATCTCAATGAACGTGATCGCCGGCTGCCGGCTGAGGTCACGCGCGCGCCAAATGATGCCGCCGTTGCGCTGGTCGGAGCTGAAGATCTGATGGTTCTGGCTGGCGAACGAGATGTCGTCCTTCCTCGTCAGCGCCCAGAAGCCGGCCTGCTGGTGCTCGTCGCCCGCTTCCGGTGCGAATCGCGGTTTGTGCCAGCTGACCGGCGCGTGCCGCCGAAGCCGCGAGAACGTCTCGTCGCGCACCTCGAAGGGTTGGTCCCAGAACGCGTCGGAACTGAGGTCTTCGTCGGTTGTGACGGGGTGCTCGCGCGTGAAGAGACGTATGCCGTCAGGCGTGGTGTAGGTCACTGTCGTGCTCCGGTCGATGGATGTGGCAACGGAGCGCCCCCCACTCCGTCATGGTGGCCTAGAAGCGAAATGTATACATAATGCTTCTTTAACCTAGAATATACAGCGTGGCCACCATGTCAAGATATCCTGCGAGATTGGCGACTGCCGCTGCACCAGGTGGCCATCCTTGGCAGTTATCCCAGGTGAGAGGCATCCCGAGAGCTATACAGGAACCCGGGCGGGGCCCGCTGCGTTCCTCTCGGAGTATCGTGCGTTCACGGCAATCCGAAATCCTCAGGTATACATAGCGAGCAAGGCTCATCGAATACGGCGGGTGACCAGCCATGCGTAGCTGGCCTGCCCCAGGCCAACGAGGAGCATGGCGATCGCACCCACCAGCACCCACCGGGCACCGAGATACTCGGCGGCCAACCCGCCGACGGTCGGCCCGATGATTGCGAAGACGTCGAACGTGATCCAGTAGACTCCCGCCGCGGGGGGGGGGCGGGCCGCGCCCGGGGGGGGGGGGGGCGCCGCCCCCC